>DAOTWI010000626.1:0-1968 GCA_034436075.1 Roseiflexus sp. | reverse complement strand
TGAGAACCAAGAACTGAGAACCAAGAACTGAGAACCAAGAACTGAGAACCAAGAACTGAGAACCAAGAACTGAAAACGCAGAGCGCATTGCCCGATCCGTCTGAATCCGTCTCGACCCGTCCGAATCCGTGGTCTATCACACGTCCGGCGCACAAGGGCTTATACTGAGGGAGGCGCTGCTATGAACATCCGAAATCTGCTGCTGATCGCCTCGCTGGCGCTGGCGCTCATGGGGTGTGGCATCATCGGCGCTGCGCCAACGCCGACGCCCGTTCCGCCGACCCCCACGCCAACGCCTGTACCAACCCCCACGCCGCGACCGACGGTCACGCCGCTGCCAACCCCGACACCGCCTCCAGCTGCGGTATCCGCCGATGTCATTCAGAGCGGGTTGCTCGCCGCTACAAAAGCCGACTCCTACCGCATCGAGTTCTTGTTCAAGGCGAAGGGACCGACCAGTGACGGGGCGCCGGTTGCATCGCCGGATGGCACGATCGAGGTTCTCAGCATGAAGGGCGAGGTCGCTGGCAAAAACTCGCGTCTGGAGATCGGCGGCTTCTTCGCCGTGCTCCTGTCCGGCGATCCTGAGAAAAGCGTCCAGTTCCTGACCGTCGATGGCAAGTCCTACATTCGCGGTCCGGCGCCATTGTTTGGCGCGCCCGACGACGCCTGGTACGAGTTGCCTGCCGACCAGTCATCCCCGGCAGGAACGGTTTCTCCTGATCAGGTAACGGCGCCATTGCAGCAGAGCGGCGCTCTCGATGCAACTGGCTTCACCCCTGGCGGCTTCGAGATGCTCGACGGTCAGCGTTGCGCGATCTTCGTCGGCGATAAAGAGACCACGATCCGGCTTTTGAGCGGCGTCAATCAGCAGGGAACGCTGCCCTCCACGCTCAAGGAAGAAGAGATCGATCAGGCGGAAACGCGCCTCTTCATCTGCGAGGACGGACGGCTGCACAAGATGACCATCGATCTGTCCGGAACTCCGGAGGGGGAGACAGAACCGACATCGTTCGGCATGCTACTCCGCCTGTATGATTTCAACGGCAACATTCGGATCGTCGCGCCGACAGATGCACGACCGCTGGCGCCACCATCGTTTGTCCTGCCGACGCCGACGCCATGAGCGAGAACCGAGAACTGGGAACCAAGAACTGAGAACCAAGAACTAAGAACTGAGAACTGAGAACTGAGAACCAAGAACTAATAGGAAGATCAACCAAAACTCAGACAATCGAGCCTGCACCTGTGGAGCGGCTAGCGTTGGCTGAGCCTGTCGAAGCCAACGCCGATCACGAGATTGTCCAATCTCTGGTTGATCTTCCCATAAGAACCGAGAAGCAGGAACCGGGAATGAACAGATGGATCAGCGTCAATCTGGCGTGACCGTTTTGCTCTCGACGTTCGGCGCGGGCTTCGGCAGACCCAACTCGCCCTAATCCCAGATGAGGACGCCGCGATCTGAAGCCCTGGCTGAGACCATGAAAGCCCCTCCGGGGCTGCCACGTCCTGAGCAAGGATTTATGAAGATGAATTCGGTCCAGCCCGCGCGGGCGGGCTTCGCTTCCCGTAGCCCGCGACTTCAGTCGCCGGGCTACAAGATAGCGGAATAATTATTCAACAACCATCAGCCGCCGGGCGCAGCGCAGAGCGCACGCGACATGATGGCGCGAGTCGCCGACCCAGGCAGCAGCACGCTCAACCGGCGTCGGCTGAGCTTGTCGAAGCCAACGCCGAACTCACAGAAGCCCTGACGATGGACAGGAACCATGAATCACCCTGCTGATGAACTGTACGTCACGACGCCAGGCGGCAGCTACGAGGTCGTTGTTGCGCATGGCGCGCTCGATCATCTGCCGGAACACCTGCGCCGCGCCGGTGTGCGCGGCGCCGCGTGGGTCATCAGCGACGACCAGGTGTTTCCGCGCTACGCCCCGGCGCTGATCGAGCGCCTGCGCGCCGCCGGGT
>DAOTWI010000625.1:0-1829 GCA_034436075.1 Roseiflexus sp. | reverse complement strand
GGGTCGCCCTCATTCCCGCGCGGGGGCGCCGGCAGGGGCGCCCCACCATGGGCGCACAACCACGCGCAGGGTTACACGTCGGCGCGCCCCTCGTAGACGCCCACAATTGCGAGGCGACGTATAATCGTCTTGCGGAGGCGCCAATGCGAAACTGCAATCAAATAGACCTGATTGTACGCGACGTTCCGGCGGCCACTGCCTTTTTCCGCGACATCGTCAGGCTGACTGTCCGCGTCGAAGATGCTCGCTTCGCCGAACTCGACGGCGGGGCGATAACGATTATGCTCAGTCCCGATGCGCTCGTTCCCACGCAGGAAGCAGCAGGAGTTATTTTGCATATCCAGGTGGATGATGTGGAAGGCGCCCTTGAACATGCGCGCCGCGCTGGGGCAACAGTCGTCCTTGAACCGACACGCACGGATTGGGGCACAGAGTCGGCGATGATCGCGGGGCCAGAGGGCATCATCGTCGACTTCTACCGGTCGGTTGACCCGCATTAGCTGGAAGGAACGTCTTGACGCAGAGGAAAACCCGTTTTGATTCTACAAAAGTTGAAGACCAGAGAACCCATGAAGTTGTCCACGTCACCGCGCAGAAAGACCGAGAACTGCCACTCGCCAACGGCGGCTGTCAGCAGACCGAAGAGAAGAAAGCGCAAGAATGTGTGCATAATAGTACGGTATACGACTCACAGAGCCTGGCTGCGTTTGAGTAGGAAGCCGAACCATGCATGATCCAACGCTGCATTTCTTCTTCGCGCTGCTAGGAGCGCCGATATTTGCCATGATTGGCGTATCCTTCGACCGGCCCTCCAACCAGATATCGAACAGCGTGGCTGGCTGGCTCGTAACCCTCGTCCTCTGGAGCGCATTCGGCATTCGGAGTGTAATCCATCAATGGAACGCCCTGCCCCGCTCATCCACGAAGCAATGGACCGATCTATCGCAGGCGCCGGGACTCGAACTGCGTTTGCTGATTGGCGTTGGCCTGATCACACTCATATCGGCGATAGCTGCGATCATTCTGTTTGGGCTACTGGCGGCTCAGATCATCCAGACCCTCCTGCGTTAGCCAGAGCCGGGAAACACCCGTGCAGACGTGATGGTTTTGAGAACATCATCCGGTATCGCCCGGTCTAGCCAGCGAAGGCGGGCTTTGCTTTCCATAGCCCGCGGCATATGGTTTTTGAGAACATCATCCGGTATCGCCCGGTCTAGCCAGCGAAGGCAGGCTTCGCTTCCCGTAGCCCACGACTTCAACCGCCGGGCAGGTAGGCAGATAGCGGCATAATTTTTCAACGTCCATCAGCCGCCGGGCAGGTAGGCGGATAGCAGAATAATATTCAAACATCATCAACCGCCGGGCACAAGGCGAATGCCGGATTACTTTGTGAATCTTCGTGTGATGGGTGGGGTTTTTCAGAAACGGATGCCCAAACAGGTCGTTACGGCGTCACCTGCACAATTCCCACCATGGCAGGATGGCGCGTGCAGATGTAGGAGAACTCACCCGGTTGCGTGAAAGTAAAGCGAAAGGTTGCGCCCAGCGTCAGCAACCCTGACTCAAAGGATGCATCCTCGGCGGTTGCGGTATGCACGGTTGTGTCGCGGTTCGTCCATATGACCGTTGTGCCGGCACGGACAACAACTGGATTCGGTTCGTAGACAAAGCCGATAATATCAACTGCAACCACGCCTGAACCTGCTGCGGGCGCTGGTGTTGGCGCAACGACAGGCAGCGGCGTGAGGGTCGGGGCGGTCGTAGGGGGAGTGGCCGGCGCCGCAGTCGCCACTGTTGTAGGCGGCGCCGCAGTCGCTACCGCTGTGGGT
>DAOTWI010000624.1:0-2874 GCA_034436075.1 Roseiflexus sp. | reverse complement strand
CCGGCGTGCCTTTCGCCAGCAGCGCGCCGACGTCCGGCGGCAGCAGCGCAGGTTTGACCCACGGTGAGCCGATCAGCAGCAGAATCGCCAGCAGACCAATGAGCGCGGCATTCATCGCCGGAACACCCTGAAAGCGCCGGGGGGACGGTGGCGGCAGCAGCGTTGCTGCCTGCGTCGCCAGGAGCGGCGTCGCCACAAACCCCAGCCAGACGATATTGCGCGTGGCGCCGAGCGCCAGCCACAGGAATGCGCCGAATAACAAGAGATCGGTCAGGTCGGGTTTGGAGCGCGCGTAGATCATCACCAGCGCAGTAGCAATCACAAACAGGAAGAAAATCGCGCCATTGATGTCGCGGATGGTCGGTGGCGACCACTCCGTGACCAGATTGGTCACCTGGCTGCTGCCGAGCAGATTGGTCACATACCCCAGCACCTCGACGCCGCGCGGGTTGAGCAGTGTTGCGAGCGCGGCTGCCGCCCCCCACATCACCAGCGACGTGTCGAGCGCCTTTGTGAGCATCCCCCATTCACGCCAGCGCCGGATCGCTTCACCCGCGAACACGATGCCGATCAGCGCGAAACCCAGCACGAATGAGCCATGCATGTTCACCCACAGCGCCATGAGGAGCGGCAGCAGCCACAGGCGGCGCGCCATGCCGAGGCGATACTCGGTGAGCACGGTCAGAAATCCGGCGAACAGCGGGAACACATACGTTTGCGGGCGCACCGTCCAGTTATCGAACGAGAGCGGTAGCGTCGCCAGCAGCAGGATGGCGACGCTCAAGCGCACCCGGTTGGTGCGCAGCATGCAGAGGCGCAACAGCAACCCATACGCCAGCGTCAGCACCAGCGCCTGGACAACGATAATGAGCGGCACGCCGCCGATCTGATGGAGCAGCGCCATCAGCAGTTGCGCCAGCCATCCCTGGTTGAAGAACGGCTCACCGGCGCGCGTGTAGGAGAACAGGTCAACCTGCGGGATTGCGCCGGTTTCGAGCATGACGCGCCCGGTTGCCATATGCCACCAGAAGTCGTGCGGCGGAATGGGGGTCAGCAGCGGGCGCAGCGCAATCAGCATCAATGCCGCCGTAACATAGACCTGATCGAGCGTCGGGCGCAGGCGCGTCTGTCGCTCCGAAACCGATTCCAGCGTCGAGGTCGAAGGCATGGTCGATCCGTCACCTTTCACGACGATACACAACCGAGAAGCGATCTTCGTATTCCACAACCCAATCGGGATCGCTGGCGAGCGCAGCAACAAGCGGCGCCTGCCGCGATCGGCTGAGCAGCGCGCGATCAATGCCGTAGCGTTCGATCAATGCAGCGTGGTTGTGCGCTTCGCCAAGTGCGAGATAATCCTCCCACAGCGCCAGCGGGTAGAGTTCGACGCGCGTATCAACGAACACCTGCGGCTCAGGAAGCGCCCAGATCAGGTACGAACCATACGCCATGTCATTGAATAGCCGTCCTCCAGGGTGATCGCGCAGGTACGCCGCTGCGCCAACCGGCGTATCGGCGCTGTAGAGCAGCGGCGCTCCGGGCACATCGGCGAACAGCGCCTGGTACGGCGCCGGCATGGCAAGCAGCGGCTTGAACGGCGGTTGCAGCGCCGTCACTCCGGCGATCAGCGCGAGTGTGACAACAGCCGCAAACGGATCGCCGCGCTGCAGGACCGGGCGCGATGGAGGGCGCGCCAGGCACTGCGCCAGCATCGGCATCGCCAGCATGCCGAACCAGACCACATACCGCATCCCGCTCCACGCCAGCCAGAGAAACGCGCACAGCACGAGGGCGTCGGTCAGGTTCAGGCGGCGGCGACCAAGCGCCAGCGCCGCAATCAGCAGCAGCGTCGCCAGAAAGAATGCCTGCCCCGCCAGACTCCGCACGGTCGGCGGCTGCCACTCATTCACCAGCCCCTGGCTTGGCGGATCGGTCAGCAATTTCAGCACATACCCGAAAATATCGCCGCCGATCGGGTTCATCACCGTTGCCGCCAGTGTTGCAACCGCCGTCGCCCCAAGCGCCGCCAGCCGCCGCAGGTCGGGCGCATCCGGCTGGCGCAGCAACATCCGCATTCCTTCACCGGCGCAATAGAGCGCAAGTAGCGCCAGACCGAGCACAAACGAGCCATGCGCATTGACCCAGAACACCATCAACAGCGGCAGCGCCAGGAGCGCCCGTCCTCCAACCTGCCGCGTCGCATAGGCGCCGAGAATGATCACATACGCCATAAACGGCGCCCATGCCCAGTTTTGCGGTCGTGTCGTCAGGTTGTTGATCGTCATTGCTCCGGCGAGGAAGACAGCCAACCCTGCCAGGCGCCAGGAGCCGCTGCGCCGCCGGGCATCGAGCAACACCAGCGCAAACGCGAAGGCGCCCAGGAGGTTGCGCGCCAGCACCGGACCATGCAACCCGGCGAGACGGTACGTCTGGTAAAACAGCCAGTCGCCGAGCCAGGCGGCATAGACAAAGGGCTGATCGGTCGGAACCGTCCAGGCGAACATATTCGTGCGCGGAATGCCAGACTCAGCAACCGTCTGACCGATCCGCAGGTGCCACCAGAAATCGTGCGGGTCGGTAGGGGCAAGCGCAATGAGCGCGGCGACGACCGCCAGAGGGGTCAAACCGTACAGGTGCGCCAGTGAGGGCAGAAACGTTCTGCTGGTTTGTCGGGGAAGCGCGGCGTTGGTTGTCTTCATTGCCATGTTGCTACACTCTTGCGCCACGATTGTGATCATCGCGCACATAGTATGATGAGTATAATAGACTGGCGTCGGCAGAGCAACTGCGCTGGCTCTGGTGGGTGCAGGCATGATTTGTCAGGAAACGACGCTCCGGCTGCCAGCGATTGAAATCGCCCCTGATGGACCTGCG
>DAOTWI010000623.1:0-5984 GCA_034436075.1 Roseiflexus sp. | reverse complement strand
CACTGGTGCGAGACGCCACGCGCCCCGGCGACCGCCACGGATGCCAGCGATTGCCAGGTGACGGCGCTCCCTGCTCATGTGACGGTCATCTTGATCAGAGCAGCGACGCCAGGCGGCGCATGCCCTCATCGATCTGCTGTGGCGTCACGGCGCAGAACGGCAATCGCACGAAGCGTTCGCCATCAGGCGCCGGACCCTCGTCGGGATCGGCGAAGAACGCCTGTCCCTCGGTCAGCACCAATCCAATCTCCTTTGCGCGAGCCACGAGGTTGCGGGTATTGGCATCCGCCGGCAGCGTGACGCTCACAAAGAATCCGCCATCCGGCTCAGACGCGACGACGCCCTTCAGGTAGCGGCGCACGGCGCTCATCATCGCTTCCCAGCGCGGCCGGTACAGTTCCTTCAGGCGCTCGATATTCGGCGCCATCCAGCCGCGCCGGATGAACTCGGCAACCGCAGCCTGCGTCGGCAGCACCGGCGACAGATACGTGTTCTCGCCTTCCTTCGTGACTGCCGCCACCAGCGACGACGGCGCAACCATGTATCCAACGCGCATACCAGGACTGAGGAGTTTGCTGAACGATGTGATGGTAATCACACAGTTCGGGTTGATATCGCGCATCATCGGCGCGCTTTCGCCCCGGTAGCGCAACAGGCGGTAGGGAATATCTTCGATGACCCAGAACCCATACCGTTCGGCAATCTCCAGAATGGCGCGCCGTTTCTCCAGCGACGTCGTGACGCCAGCCGGATTCTGGAAATCGGGTACTGTGTAGAGAAACGCTGGCGTCTGGCGTTTGACCTCGGCTTCCAGGCGTGTGATGTCGAGTCCATCGGTTTCGAGCGGAATGCCGACCACCCGCGCGCCGCGACGGCGAAACGTCGTGATCGCGCGGTCGTAACTGGGCTGCTCGGTCAGAACAGTCGCGCCAGGGCGCACCAGATGCGCCGCCAGCAGGTCCTGCAGTTGCAACGATCCGTTGGCAACCATGATGTTGTTGTCGTTAACGCCATAGTCAGCGGCGAGCAGCGACCGCAACGGCGCATAGCCAGGTTGATGACCGTACTGCAAAACGACTGCCGCATCGGACTCGACCGCCGTCGCCAGGCATTCGGCGATCTGCGCTGTCGGAAACGCTTCGGTTGGCGGAACGCCTCGAGTGAAAACAATGGTGTCGTGCATGAGTCCTTCCTTTGGTTAAGAGATCACCACCCAGGATTGTGAAGGATTCTACAACACATCCGCCTGGATGTGTATACTAAGGGCAACGGTTCTTTGTGATGAACCGCACAAGGTTCTCGCCAATCTACGACATCCTGGAAGGGGGACATCGTGCTGCCTGTCAATGAAAGCGTCTTTGATCGCGACATTCGCCTCGGCGTCGGTCTGTTGATGTTCCTGTTCGGCTTCTTTGGCCTGACCGGCATCTGGCAGATTGTGCTCACGGTCACCGCAGTGCTGCTGATCGTCAGCGCCGTCACCGGTTTTTGCCCGCTCTACGCGCTGCTCCACATCAAATCTGTGTCTGCCGGGCGCAGCGACAAGTAACGCCGCAACCTCCACGACGAGGCAAGGGGAGGGCGCACGCCCTCCTTTTTTGCTGCGCTTTTGACCTTCAGCAAAGCGGCGCTTGTCTTCTTTTGTGGTGCGGTACGGTGTCTTCGCCGCCGTACCGCACCACCTTCATCGGGAGCGCCGCGCTGCCGCAGGCTCTGGCGGCGCTGACGCCCACTGTCAGGTGCGAGCGTGATGAGAAAGACCCTCGCCCCACCGCGCGATCATGGCATCGATCCGCGCCGGAGGTTCATGCACCGCGTCAGGATCGGGATGGGCATCGACCCAGTGGTGCAACCGGCGCGCCGCCTCCGCATGAACATCGTCCGGCAACACCCAGCAACTGCTGTACATCCGCTCCTGGTATCGCTGCGCCACAGAACGCACCGTCTGCGGATACTGGCGATAGGTGAGCAGCGTCAGGCGTTCCACGGTTGCGCCAGATGCCGCGAGATGCTCCCGAAACCGCTCGTCCAGACCATGCGGCGCGCCGTCTCGCCGCTGGTCTGGCGGAACACGCAGGTCATCCAGGATCGCCGACCATGCCTGTTGCACCTGCGCCCGCGGCGTGGGAGGCGCGCCCTCCTGACCATCGCGCTCATCGCTGGCGATCACGATTGCGCCCTGTGAACGCAGCACACGGCGCACTTCATCCAGCACCTGCCGCCAATCCGCCACCAGATGCAGCACATGCACCATGACTGCGGCATCGAACACCGCATCCGACAAAGGCAGCCGCATAACATCGCCGCGCACCAGATGCGCCGAATGGCGTCGCCCATCGAGTTTCTGGCGCAGTTGATCCATCATGCGCTGCGAGAGATCGACGCCGACATAGAAATACCCCGCTTCAATAAAGGGAAGCGCGATGCGCCCCGTTCCAACGCCCGCCTCAATCAATCGCGCGCGCCGGCTCAAGTGAAGCGTCGCAACAATCGCATCGCGCAACTGTTCGGCAACACCCGGCGGATAGCCGCGGGTTGAGTCGTAGTAATCGACTGCACGGTCAAATGAAATGCCTGGCATAGCGCATGAACGAATGGGTCAGCGAATACACGAATGCATCAGCAAATACGCAAATTCCGCACCTCTGCGTCCTCTGCGGTTCTATCGACGGGCGAATGCACACTGCAACGAATACACATCAGCGAGGGCGCGAATGCGTCGGCGTCTGACCTTCAACCTTCAACCTTCAACCTTCGCACCCGCTGCGCCTCTGTGATTCAACGAACAGGTAGACGTTCGCCGCAACCAATACACGAATGCGGCGGCGAATACGCAAATTCCGCACCTCCGCATCCTCTGCGCCTCTGCGGTTAGACTCACGGGTGAACGAATGCGTCAGCCTGCGCGGTCACGTCCAAACGTTCCCTCGTCATGTTCCTCTCCAGGCAGCGGCAGGCGCGGTCGTTCGCCGAACTCCGGCAATCTGGGCGGGTTGTCGCTCATCAGGCGCAGTACTTCGGCAATAGCGCGTTCGAGTTGCGGGTCAACGCCTGCCACATAATCCTGCGGGCGTATCTCAACTTCGATATCCGGTTCAACGCCATGATTCTCCAGTTGCCAGCCGACTTCCGCCGACCAGAAGGAAAACTCTGGTTGGGTCGTCACTCCGCCGTCAATCAACGTATCACGCGGATGGATGCCGATCACCCCGCCCCAGGTGCGCTTGCCAATCAGCGGTCCGAGTTTCATTATCTTGAACACATGGCTGATGATGTCGCCATCGGAACCGGCAGCCTCGTTAATGATCGCCACCATCGGTCCCATGATCGATTCGGGCGGATAGGGGGCCGGCTCACCCCAACGCGAGATGTCGTACCCTAAGCGTTTGCGCGCCAGTTTCTCGGCGATCAGCGGTGAGACGAAGCCGCCCGCATTATACCGCACATCAACGATCAACCCTTCGCGCGTCACTTCGACGAGGAAGCCGCGATGAAACTCAGCATACCCATACGCCTGCATATCGGGAATGTGGAGATACCCGACTCGACCGTTCGTCGCCTCATGCACCATTGTGCGATTGCGCTCCACCCATTCGCGGTAGCGCGCCTGCGTGTCGTCGTGCAGCGCCCTGACCGTCACTGCGCGCAGCGTTCCATTGGCTTTCCTGAAGGTGAGCAGCACATCGCTCCCCGCCTGATTGACCAGCAACTCAGACGGCGATACCCCGCGCCCGATACGCCGGCTGCCGACTGCGATCAGGCGATCACCGGGCGCGATGTTGACTCCAGGACGCGCGAGCGGCGAACTGGCGCGTTCGTCCCACACATCGCCGGAAATAATGCGCTCGACCACATAACTGTCGGTTTCAGCATCGTAGCGCAGATCGGCGCCCAGTTTCCCAAGGCTGTAGCGCGGTTCCGGGCGATAGTCGCCGCCATACTCATAGGCATGCGATGTACCCAACTCTCCTTGCATCTCCCACAGGAGATCGGAGAACTCGCCGCGCGTGGCAACCCGCTCGAGCAGCGGCAGGTAGCGATGGTACACCGCCAACCAATTCACCCCTGACATATCGGGCGTCCAGAAGTGATCGCGCTGCAATCGCCAGGCTTCACGGTACATCTGCACCCACTCGGCGGGCGGCGAAATCATGAGTTTGATGCGCGCCAGATCAATCCAGCCGCTCTTTCGCCCTGGTTCGTTGCTATTGTCCTTTGGCTTCTCACCCGCTTTGACGACGCGCACCCGATTGCCAGCACGATACATCAGCGTCTTTGAGTCGCCGGAAAGGCGGAATGAAGAAACCCCATCGATCAACGTCTCGCTGCTGAGGGTCTCGAAATCATACACATCGAGGCGCCCGCGCGCCGCCACAGACTCGCCTGAGATCCAGGACTGACTGAGCGCGCCTTCGATTGGAAAAACAGTAAAGAGCGCCTTGCCGGGAATGCCCGCAATCTGACCGTATCGCCCGACCGGCAGCGGAAACGCGACGACTCGATCCGCGATTCCGTCCAGGTCGATGGTGATCGTCCGCTCAGATTTTGCCGGCTCTTTTTCTGCACTCTCGCCAGAGGACGCTTCGTCGCCCGCTTCGCCTGCCGGTTTTGCTTCAGTGGTCGGCGGCTTTGGCGCCGCCTGTTCGAGCGGGTGCGGTCCTGGCACAAACGGCGAGCGCAGATCGGCGCGCAGCGTTACCAGAAACGGACGCGCACCGCGTGGAAAACCGAATTCGAAGTGTATCGCATCACGGACTGGATCGAAATCGCGGCGTGAGATGAAGTAGAGATATTTGCCCTCTGGATCGAACGCAGGATATTGATCAACCAGCACCGGTCGCGTGACTGGCGTGATGGTTCCAGTGGCGATCTCACATAACTTGATCACTGATGTCTGTTCCGTTTCCCAAAAGCCATACGCCAGCCAGCGTCCATCGGGCGACCAGGCGATGCCAGGCATCACAGCATACCGGCTCCGGTCGAGCAGGCGAACAGTGCGCTCCGTCAGATCGAAGAGCAGCAGTTCATTCCGGTTATTGGCGATGGCGACGAGCGGCGCTTTGGGTGAGACGGCAAGGAACATCGGGCGACCAATATCAAGCCCCTCCAGGCGCACGGGTTCATCAAACGGGGAAAAAGGCGCGTTCGCGGCAGCGGGATCGTCGGATGGCGCTTGTTGCGCACCATTGCCGAATGTGACAGGATGGATTTCGAGGGTCTCCTCACCGGCGGCATCACTGACCACCACAATCCGCCTGCCGTCGGGCAGCCAGTCCGCCAGGCGATAGCGCACCGCGCCGGGATCGCCGTGCTGCAACACGGCCCCTTCCCAGTTGCCGAAGGTAAATGGCTTGCCGCGCACGACTGCCGCGAGCGCATGCCCGGCGGGGTGGAGCGCGACGCTCTGGAGAAAACGCGCCGGATCGACAAAACGGCGCTTCCGTTGCGTGCGCGGGCTGTGCAGTTCGACATCGATTTTGCGCGATGTGTTGGTTTCGGGATCGAACAGGTACAGATCGGCGCCGGCGTGATACACAATCCGCCGTCCGTCGGTGGATGGGAAGCGCGCATAGTACTCGCGGTGCCGGGTGTGGCGTTGCAGGTCCTCGCCGGTTGGCAGGCAGGAATAGAGATTGCCGACCCCTTCGTGATCGGAGACAAAATAGATGCGCTCGCCAACCCACAGCGGAATGGCAATGTTGCCCGGCAGAGCAATCAGGCGCCGCCACTCGCCCGTCCCGTCCGGATCGATCCACACATCGCCGGTGCGCCCGCCGCGGTAGCGCTTCCAGCGCGCCGGGTCGCTCTCATTGCGCCCAATCACCGCGCCGCCATCCGGTCCGTACGAGATCGTGACCGCCGGACCGGTCGGCAGGAGGCGCGGTTCGCCGCCATCGGCGCTGATCGCGTAGAGCAACGCCATCCGCGAAAATGGCAGACTGGCGGAGCTGGCGAACAGGATCTCGCGTCCATCGCGGCGCCAG
>DAOTWI010000622.1:0-1690 GCA_034436075.1 Roseiflexus sp. | reverse complement strand
CCTGGGTGCGGGGGCGCGGGTGGGACCATTCGCGCTGGGGGCGCTGGCCCACCGCCGCCGATCTCGATGCCGTTATCGGCGATCGACCGGCGTACTTCTCGCGCAAGGACGGCCATTCCGCCTGGGTCAGCAGCGCGGCGTTGCGCCTGGCAGGGATTACTGCCGAGACGCCCGATCCAGTCGGCGGCGCAATTCAGCGTGAGCGCGGCGAGCCGACCGGCATGCTGCTGGAAACGGCCATCGATCTGTTGCGACGCCATATTCCTGAACCAGGACAGGACGATCGCCTGGCAGCCGTGCGCGAGGCAATCGCAGAAGCGCACTCCTACGGCATGGTCGGGATGCATCTGCCCACCAGCATGACCCCCGGCGACGGTCAGATGACGCTCGATGACCTGCAAACGCTGCGTGAGCGCGGTCACCTCCAGCTGCGCTGCCTGGTCTATCTTGGTCTCGACGGTCTCGACGCGGCGCTGGCGCTTGGAGTGCACAGCGGGCTCGGCGATCGCTGGCTTCGCATCGGCGGTGTCAAGATGTTTGCCGACGGGTCGCTTGGTTCGCAAACTGCGGACATGCTTGCGCCATACGAGGGAAGCAGCAACCGCGGGATTGCCGTGTTGCCGTTCGAGGAGTTGCGCAGCGCCGTGCGCCGCGCGATCCATGGCGGTCTGGCAGTGATGGTGCACGCCATCGGCGATGCTGCCAATCGCAAGGTGCTCGACGCCATCGAAGCAGCGTCGCCCGGAGCGCCGCCGCTCCTCATTCCCAACCGTATTGAGCATTGCCAGATACTCCACCCGGACGATCTGCCCCGTTTTGCGCGCCTTGGCGTCATCGCCTCGATGCAACCGATCCATTGCACCGCCGATATGGACATGGCGGATGTGTTGTGGGGGAAGCGCTGCGCCAACGCCTACGCCTGGCGCTCGCTCCTCAACGCTGGCGCAACCCTTGCCTTCGGCTCCGATGCGCCGGTCGAATCACTCAATCCGTGGCTTAGTGTGCATGCTGCGGTGACTCGCCAGCGACCGGGTGGCGCTCCGGATGGCGGGTGGTATCCCGAACAGCGCCTGACGGTTGAAGAAGCGTTGCGCGGTTTTTGCCACGGATGCGCGGTTGCCGCAGGTGCTGCCGGTGAGCAGGGGATGATTGCGCCCGGCATGCTTGCCGACCTCGCCGTTCTGTCCGCCGACCCGTTCAGAATCGATCCATCGGCGCTGCATACGATTCGCGCCGAGATGACCATCCTCGAAGGCAACGTCGTCTGGGAACAGTGACGCCTGTTCCGGCATCGTCGAAGGATGCGTGCTATGACTGCCGATACATTACACCAGGCGATCGCAGCAGCGCGTGATGGTCGCCGTGACGATGCGCGCGTTCTGTTGCTGCGCACGCTGGAAGCGGATCCGCGCAACGAACGCGCCTGGCTCTGGTTGTCGGGGGTCGTTGATGATCCCGGCGATGTGAAAGTCTGCCTGGAAAATGTGCTGGCGTTGAATCCCTCCAATGCGCGCGCCCGCCAGGGGTTGGAATGGCTGCACGCGCGCGTCGGTCTGCCGTTGCCGCCATCTCCGTCGCAGGTGCAATCCGGTGGCGGCACCGAACGTGAGATCGATGCCAGCGCCTTCTCGCTCACCCGTCTGCGCGCGTATCAGGCGACGCTGGCGGACGTCGCGGCGCCCGCGCCGGT
>DAOTWI010000621.1:0-3515 GCA_034436075.1 Roseiflexus sp. | reverse complement strand
TCGCGCAGACGTTCGGCAAAGGCGCGCAGCCGCGCCATCACCCGCCCGTTGACGCTCTCCGGCGGGTATTCGCCGTCGGCGCCGCGCTCGCCAGCCGGCACGCCAGTCAGCAGGGCAATGCCCTCATCAATGGTGGCCGCGGTCCAGATGTGGAACCGCCCCTCGCGCACCGCGTCCACCACGTCGCTGCGCAGCATCAGGTTTTGTGCATTCGCCTGTGGCATGAGCACCCCCTGCTCACCCGTCAGACCGCGCAACCGGCAGATGTCGAAGAACCCCTCGATCTTCTGGTTCATCCCGCCGACCGCCTGAATCTCGCCGCGCTGATTAACCGACCCGGTCACAGCGATGCTCTGGCGCAGCGGCAGTTCGGCAAGCGCCGAGAGGAGCGCGAATAACTCTGTCGCCGAGGCGCTGTCCCCTTCGACCCCTTCATAACTCTGCTCGAAGACCAGCCGCGCCGAGAGGGTCAGCGGACGCTCCTGCCCGTACCGTTCCGCCAGGTAGCCGCTGAGAATGAGCACCCCCTTGCTGTGGATCGGTCCTCCCAGCTTCACCTCGCGTTCGATGTCGAGAATGGCGCCGCGCCCTGGACCGATGCTGACGCTGATGCGGCTTGGTCTGCCGAACATATAGTCGCCCAGGCTCAACACCGATAGACCGTTGATCTGACCGATCTTTGCGCCTTCCGTGTCGATCAGAATGATGCCGCGGTCGATCAACTCCTGGATGCGCGCCTGGATCATGTTTGAGCGATACACCTTCTCTTCAAGCGCACGAATGACGTGGCGCCCCAGGATCGTGTCGCACTGCTCCTGCGTCGCCCAATAATTCGCCTCGCGCACCACATCGGTCAGCGCGCCGAAGTGAGTCGAGAGGCGCTCCTGGTCGTCGGCAAGGCGCAGCGAGTGCTCCAGCAGGCGCGCCGCCGCTTCTTCAGTGATCGGCAGCAGTTTTTCACGCTCGCAGAAACGGCGGAACAGATGCAGCGACCCGCGCAGGTTCTCTTCATTCAGCGGCATGCTGATGTCGAAATCGGCTTTGACCTTGAAGAGGGTCGAAAACTCGTCGTCGTAGGCGGCGAGGAGGTAGTACGGCGGCGGCGGTCCCACCAGCACAACCTTGAGTTCGAGCGGAATGGGCTGCGGACGGAGACTCTTGACGGTTGTCAGACCCAGGCGGTCAGCCAGTTCTTCGATCTGAATCTCGCGCGTGCGCAGGGCGCGTTTGAGACCGTCCCAACTGAAATAGTCGCGCAGCAGGTCTTCGGCTTCGATCACGAGGAAGCCGCCATTGGCGCGGTGCAGACTGCCGGGCTTGATCATCAGAAAATCGGTATACAGGGCGCCGAAGTGTGTTTCCTTCTCGATGCGCCCGAACAGGTTGGGGTAGGTCGGATTGTATTCAACCACCACCGGCGCGCCCTGCTGGCGACCGTTATCGATCAGGACATTCACCTGATACTTGCGAAACGGCAGTTCCTTGAGCCAGGGGATCGACGCGAGATCGACCTGCGCTTCGCCGGAAGGCTGCTGTTGCCCGCCGGAGCGGAAAGGGTCGGGATTCTCCTGGATGTCCTTCTGCATTGCCTCGAGGAACGCCACAACATCGGGCAGGTCGGCGTACTGTTCCTGCAAATCATCGATCAGTCCGCCAACGATATACTCGACGACCTGGCGATCGATTTCTTCCATGCGCTGGCGCGCAACCCGCTCTGCGGCGCGCACCTGTTTCAGAACGTTCTTGAGTTCTTCCTGGAGCATGGCGCGACGGCGCAGCAACTCCTCGCGCTGTTCGGACGTCATCGCCTGGAATGCGGCGTCACTGAGCGGTTCACCATCGAGAATTGGGATGATCATGATGCCGACTGGACCAGCCTGCAACACAAATCCCTGTTGCGCGGCGCGCTCGCTGATCTGGCTGAGCAAGGCTTCACGGCGCGAATTGAGTTCATGCAAGACGTCATCACGCCGCATCGCATACTCATCACTCTCGAATGCGCGCGGCAACTCGGCGCGCAGGTGCGAAATCATCAGGTTCACATCCTGCTGTAAACGCCGCCCGCGACCGGGAGGGAGGCGCAGCGCCTTCGGCTGGTACGGGTCATCGAAGTCGTTGACATAACACCAATCCGATGGAGTCGGGCGGCGCTGCGCCAGTTCTTCGATAAACGCCTGAACGGCGGTCATCTTGCCGATGCCAGGCGGACCGGCGGCGTAGATATTGAAGCCGCCGTCTACCATATTGAGACCAAAGCGCAGTGCTGCAACCGCACGCTGCTGCCCGATAATACCGCCATCTCCCGGTGGCGCGTCGGTTGAAGGAAAGACGATCTGCGCGGGGTCGAAGGTGCGGCGCAGCCGTTCGGGAGGAAGTTCTGTCGCCATGGAGCATCCTCATCATTCGTGCTGGCAGGCGCCAGCAACCGGGGACATTGTACTACGATCCCTGGCGCGCATGTGCGACCAGCGACAGAAACTCGTAGCCGACCTGCGCCGCCAGATGCGCCGTGATCTGCCCGTGATCAAGCGCGGGGAGCACTTCCACGACATCGCCGCCGACCCAGCGCATGCCGGTGCAGGCGCGCAGGTATGCCAGCCCCTGGAAACTGGTCGGTCCGCCAACTTCGGGCGTGCCGGTTCCCGGCGCGTATGCGGGGTCGAAGAAATCGATGTCGAACGACAGAAACGCGGGACCGTCGCCAGTGCGTGTGCGCACCAGGTCGCCAATCTCCTGCGGCGAACGACTGAGGAGTTCGGTGGTTGTCAGCATCGCAAACCCCATATCACGCGCCATTTGCAAGTCCTCGCGACCGTAGAGCGGTCCGCGCATGCCGAGTTGCACCGAGCGTTCGGGAAGGATCAGCCCTTCCTCGACGGCGCGGCGAAACGGCGTGCCGTGGGTATACTTCTGACTGCCGTAGTAACTATCCCACAGATCGCCGTGCGAGTCGAACTGCACGAGCGCCAGCGGACCATGCACCGCCGCCAGCGCGCGAAGTTCCGGCAGCGCCACGCTGTGGTCACCGCCGAGGCAAAGGGTCACAACCCTGGCGTCCGCCAGCGGGCGCAGCGTGGCGGCAATGGCGGCGTGGCTTTCCTGAATGAAGCCAGGGACGACGGGCGCATCGCCGTAGTCGATGCACGACAGCGTCGTGAACACGTGCACATCGAGTTCCGGGTTGTACGGGCGCAGCAGCACCGACGCACTGCGGATCGCCTCTGGACCGAAGCGCGCGCCGACCTTGAACGTTGCGCCGGTATCGAACGGCAACCCGACGATGGCGACATCCACATCTTCTGTCGTCTGAACGCAGGGGAGGCGCGCAAAGGTGCGAACACCGGCAAAACGCGGCGAAGCAAGCGAGTCGGCAGGTTGGTAACGTGGCATGATGCACTCCTGTAGCAGAGCGATGGACTTCTGTGCACTGGCAGTATAACGTGGTTTGAGGAATATAATTAGTCTGTAAAGCAAGTTTTCCGGTGATGGTCCAGGCATGCATGGTCAGGCGGCAA
>DAOTWI010000620.1:0-2692 GCA_034436075.1 Roseiflexus sp. | reverse complement strand
AATCGTGCCGACGTTGACGTGCGGCTTGGTGCGCTCAAACTTCTGCTTTGCCATTGTTTTGTGCTGCTCCTTGAACTGTCAGGCGCGGCGCGAACCGCTCCCGCCCGGCTGGAGCCCATGACGGGACTCGAACCCGTGACCTCGTCTTTACCAAAGACGTGCTCTACCTGCTGAGCTACATGGGCGTATGAACATAAGAATGAGAATGTAGAATTGAGAAACGCCGCCCCACTCTCAACTCTACATTCTCAGTCGAACTGGTGGGCCGGGCTGGATTCGAACCAGCGAAGGCGTTAAGCCAGCAGATTTACAGTCTGCCCCGGTTGGCCACTTCGGTACCGACCCAATAGACAACACGCCACATATCGTGGCGGATATGCATTATACGACAGTCGCGGGCGCCTGTCAAACCGAATGCAGCGCTGCAAAAAAAAGGCTCTTGCGCGAATGTTAAGTTTATGCTAAGATAACGCTATCTCCTTCTCCTCTCTTCTCTCACTGAGGGCGTCTGACAGGGTCAGGCGCCCTCGGTGATTCGTGCCGCAGCGCTTGATCATACAGCGGCAATGTCAGAGCAATAAAACGATCGGCGGTGCGCCAGCTATGATCGCCATCAGGCAGCACCGGGTCTTCCAGCGCATTGGCAAGACCCTGCGCGCGCAGGCACGCCAGCAGATGTTCGCCGCGGTAATAGTTCGACTGCCACGGTTCCTGCGATTCAGGACCATACGCAACGACCCAGGTGATGCGTGCGAGATCCTCGCGCCTGCCGCGCAGGATCAGGTTCGCTGCGTTGTGTTGAGCGACGAATGCCAGATCGCGGGGTGCGCCGTATGCAGCGTCGAACATCGGATTGGCAACCACGCGATCCCGCTTGCGAATGCGCCGTCCCCGGTCGCAGGCGTACAGAAACGTGCCGTCGTATGCGCCCGCGCAGGCGAACAGATCGGGGCGGCGCGCCGCCGCCGACAACGCCATCGCGCCGCCGAGCGAGAAACCAGCGATGCCGCGCGCCCGGCTACCGGCGATGACCGGGAAATGACTCTCGACGTAAGGGAGCAGGTCGTTGAAAAAATAATCGGCGAAGCGACCGCTGCCAATGCCGGAGGCGCCGTTCGCCAGCTGCGGCGCACGCATATTGAGCAGCATACCAGGGATGCGATTGTCATCGCTCGACGTGCCAGGGAAGATCAACACCAGCGGACTGATGCGTCCGGCGGCGCGCTGCTCCTCATAGACATCAATGACATTTCTGCCGCTGCGCGACTGATCCTCGAACGGATTGACCCATTCGCGTTCGTGCCCGCGCACCAGGTAGAGCGCCGGCGCACGGTGATCGGCATCGACGTCTGGCGGAATGTAGATGTAAAAACTCCGCGAGAGACCGAGCGCCGGGCTGAAAAACGTCACGTGGCGCACGCGCGCATCGTACACAACCGGCAGCGCCGGGGTTGACGGTATCGTCATGATCGAAAATGCTGTCGCACCCCTACGGTCCCAACCGGTCGAGTTCCTGCTGCGCGAAGCGGCTTCCCTTTGCGACGGCGGTGCGATACGCCTGCTTGGCTTCGTCCACCCGTCCGAGTTGTTCGAGCGTCAGTCCCAGCCAGTAGTAATTTCCGCCATCATTGGGCGCAATCTCGGTTGCACGGCGGAAACTGCGCTCGGCATCGGCAAAGCGCCCGGTATTGTAGTACGTCCAGCCAATGCCAAAGTGCGCATCCGCCTGATCACTCTTGATCGCCAGCGATTGCTGGAGTGTATCAAGCGCCTCATCGTACTGCCCCAGCGCCGACTGCGCCCAACCCAGCCCGGTGATGGCGCTCACAAAACGGTCGTTACGGTCGAGCGCCTCGCGGAAGCGATCCTCGGCGCGCTGATACGCTTCGATCTGCGCTGCACTGCCGCTTTGCTGGGCGAACCCCTTGCTCATATGCGTCCATCCCAGGCGCGCAAAGAGATCGGGGCGGTAAGGCGTAATCGTGATCGCCTGCTCGAGCGTGGCAATCGCACCGTCATAGTCGGGCGGCGCGAGCGCCAGCAGTGCATAACTCTTGCCCAGGTGCGCATCGGCATCCTGCGGGTTGAGCTCGAGCGCTTTGTCGAATTCCGCCGCTGCACCAACGTAATCTTCCAGATAGTAGAGGTTCCACCCCAATCCAGTATGGGCATGACCGTATGCCGGGTCGATCTCCTGTGCGCGTTCGAACTGTTGTCGCGCCAGGTCGAGCAATGGCGCGGCGTCCTGGCGGCTGCCGCGCTGCAGGACATTCGCGCCCTGGTCGTTGTAGAAGTAACCAAGGTTGGAATGGAACACAGCAATCTGGCTCTGCAAACCGATGGCGCGGTTGAACTCGTCGCCGCCGCGCGCAACCATCGCCTGATCGTTGTTGAACAGGTACTGATACCAATAGACGACGCCGCGCGCGTTGTGCGCCAGCGCCTGGAGCAGGTTCTCTCGCCCTGCCGCTTTCTCGAGCGCAGTTTCGGCATCGCTCACCGCCTCGTTGAGCATTGCCGCATCGGCATCATCGAGCGCGCGGGCTGCTTTGATGACCGCGCGCGACGTATACCCTGCCGGATGGTCGGGATCGGCGGCGACGGCTTCGTCGGCGGCGTCGAGCGCCTCATCGTACCGTCCCTGGCTGTGGAGCGATTCGGCAAGCACGGCGTGCGCCAGCGCCGCCTGGGC
>DAOTWI010000619.1:0-6855 GCA_034436075.1 Roseiflexus sp. | reverse complement strand
AATCGTGCCGACGTTGACGTGCGGCTTGGTGCGCTCAAACTTCTGCTTTGCCATTGTTTTGTGCTGCTCCTTGCAGAGTGCTTACAATCCTGTACCTTGAACATCAGACGGACTAGCCGCGCCGTTTTTCGATGATCTCCTTTGCCAGAGCCTCCGGCAGCGGTTGGTAATAGGCGAACTCCATCGATGACGTTGCGCGTCCCTGCGTTGCCGAGCGCAGGTCGGTCGTATAGCCGAACATGGATGCCAGCGGGACGTATGCCCGGATGACCTGCGCGTTGCCGCGCGCTTCCATGCCCTCGACATGCCCGCGACGCGAGTTGATATCGCCGAGCACAGCGCCGAGAAAATCCTCCGGCGTGACAATCTCGACCTTCATCACCGGTTCGAGCAGGATCGGGCGCCCCTTGCGCACCGCTTCCTTCAGACCCATCGAGGCGGCGATCTTGAACGCCATTTCCGATGAGTCGACTTCGTGATAGGAGCCATCGTAGAGCGTGACTTTGATATCGACGACCGGGTAGCCCGCGATCACGCCGCTTGCCATGGCTTCTTTGACGCCAGCTTCGACTGCCGGGATATACTCGCGCGGAATGACGCCGCCGACGATGGCATTGACGAACTCGAACCCTTTGCTCCGCTCGAGCGGTTCGACCTGCAATTTGACGTGGCCATACTGACCCTTGCCGCCGCTCTGCCGCACGAACTTGCTGTCCACGTCCGCCGGAACCGTGATCGACTCGCGGTACGCCACCTGCGGCTTGCCCTGATTGGCTTCGACCTTATACTCGCGGCGCATGCGGTCGACGATCACCTCCAGGTGGAGTTCGCCCATGCCAGCGATGATCGTCTGCCCGGTTTCCTGGTCGGTAAAGACGCGGAATGTCGGGTCTTCCTCCGCTAGTTTGCTCAGCGCGATCGCCAGTTTATCCTGATCGGCTTTCGTCTTTGGCTCAATCGCCAGTTGAATGACCGGCTCCGGGAAGCGAATGCTCTCCAGCACAATCGGATCATTCGGATCGCAGATCGTATCGCCGGTGAAACTCTGCTTAGGACCGACCATCGCGGCGATGTCGCCAGCGTAGACTTCCTTGATCTCCTCGCGGTGGTTGGCGTGCATCTGGAGCAGGCGACCAATGCGTTCGCGCTGATTGCGCGTCGAGTTGAGCACGTAGGAGCCGGTCTCCAGTTTGCCGGCATAGACCCGGAAGTACGCCAGTTTCCCGACGAACGGGTCCGAGACGATTTTGAACACCAGACCGGTGAACGGCGCATCTTCCGACGTCGGGCGCGTCATCATCTCAACGCCATCGTCGCCAGCGACCTGACCGGGGCGTGTGCCGCGCACCGGCGGAATATCGACCGGCGACGGCAGGTAGTACACCACCGCGTCGAGCAGGCGCTGCACCCCTTTATTGCGCAGCGCGGCGCCGCACAGCACCGGCACCAGCTTGCCCTGAATCGTCGCCTTGCGCAACGCCCGGCGCAATTCCTCGACGCTGAGTTCTTCTCCTTCGAGATAGAGAAGCATCAACTCATCGTCGGTCTCGGCGATCGCCTCAATCATCTCATTGCGCAGGCGTTCCACCTCATCGGCGACCTCCGCCGGGATCGCTTCCAACTCTTCGCGCTTCCCCTGATCGTCAACATAAATGACCGCCTTGTTGGTGATCAGGTCGACGATGCCGCGGAAGCGATCCTCCGAGCCAATCGGAAACTGAATGGGCACCGGTTTTGCGCCGAGACGATCTTTGATCATGTCCACCGTGCGCATAAAGTTGGCGCCAATCCGGTCCATCTTATTGACGAAGCAGATTCGCGGCACGTGGTACTTATCCGCCTGCCGCCACACCGTCTCCGACTGCGGCTCGACCCCGGCGACGGCATCGAACACCACCACGCCGCCATCGAGCACGCGCAGCGAACGCTCAACCTCCGCCGTGAAGTCAACGTGACCAGGAGTGTCAATAATATTGATGCGATACGGCGTCCCTTCGACCGTCCACTCAGCAGTGGTGGCGGCGGCGGTGATCGTAATGCCGCGCTCGCGCTCCTGTTCCATCCAGTCCATCACCGCAGTGCCCTCGTGCACCTCGCCGAGTTTGTACGTTCGACCGGTATAGAACAGGATGCGTTCGGTCGTCGTCGTCTTCCCCGCATCGATATGGGCAATGATGCCAATGTTTCGTATTCGCTCCAATGGCACTTCACGAGGCATGAGATACTCTCCCCTCTTCTGCGCTACATATACCGCTCGTGTCGCATCTGGTCGCCGGAGACCGCGTGGCGTGCACCGCCATCGTGATGCCGCCCTCTTCCGCTTTAGAACCGTCCGTAGTGCGAGAAAGCGCGATTGGCTTCCGCCATGCGCTGCACATCCTCTTTGCGCTTGATCGTCGCGCCGGTATTGTTGTACGCATCGATCAACTCAGCCGCCAGGCGCTCATACATCGGCTTGCCCGAACGCGCTCGCGCCGATATGAGCAACCAGCGCATCGCCAGCGACTGCCGCCGGTCGCTCTTGACCTCAACCGGCACCTGATATGTGGCGCCGCCAACGCGCCGCGGCTTCACCTCAATCACCGGTCCCGCATTGCGTATGGCTGTCTCGAAGACCTCCAGCGCGGGCTTCTTGAGACGTTCAGCCGCCAGGTCGAACGCCTGATAGACGATCTTTTCGGCGATGCTTTTCTTGCCGCGCTGCATCACCTTATTAATGAATTGCTGCACCAGCACGCTGTTGTAGCGTGCATCTGGCGGTGGAATACGCCGCTCAATCGTGCCTCGACGGGGCATAGGCTACCTCATCACACAGGTTGCAGCCGGCGATCATCGCCGCGCTGCGTCGTGACCTTACTTCTTCTTTGCCGGAACCGCACTGGCTTTCTTCGTGCCGTACTTCGACCGACCCTGCTTGCGGTTGGCGACGCCCTGCGCATCGAGCGTGCCGCGCACGATGTGGTAGCGCACGCCAGGCAGGTCCTTCACGCGCCCGCCGCGGATGAGCACAACCGAGTGCTCTTGCAGGTTGTGCCCTTCGCCCGGAATGTACGCCGTCACTTCCATGCCATTCGACAACCGGACGCGCGCAATCTTGCGCAGCGCCGAGTTGGGCTTTTTGGGCGTCATCGTTCTGACCTGCGTGCAGACGCCGCGTTTGAACGGCGACCCTTTGCCGCGCGTCAGTTTCCCTTTCAACACATTCAGGCTGAAACGCAATGCAGGCGCCTTGACTTTTTTCGTGACCCGCTTGCGCGGCTTCCGAACCAGTTGATTGATCGTCGGCATGCTGCTCCTGTCCTCCCCATCGTGCGCGACGCGCGTGCGTCTGTCACGGTCGATCAGTCGCTTTGCAAAAAAATAACATCGCCCTTCACTGGTCGCAGCGACGGCTACGCCTTAGTTTGGGCTCCAGAACGCAGACAATAAAATACCTGTGCGTTTTCCGCACAGCGGTAGGGAAGTATAGCACAGGAACGAGCGCCTGTCAAATCTTTTTGAACGACGGGAGGAGTCTGGTATACTACGAGAGGAAGCTCAACGGTGAGCGTATTGCAGCAGGTGCACGCAGCGTCTGGCGTGACAGGGAGGGCATCATGCGGGAACTTGTTATCATCGGCGGCGGCGCAGCGGCGCTGTCAGCCGGGATGTACGCGCTGGGCAAGCAGCTCGATTTTGTGATGATCTATGAATCGTTGGGCGGCAAGGCTGGCTGGCGGCAGAATCTGGTGGGCCAGGAGGAGGCCGAGTATCTGGCTGGCGAAGAAGCGGTGCGCATCTTTGAGCGCAAGATTGCCATGCAGACTGATCGCACGATCCGCGATACGGTCACGGCAGTCCATCGCTCGGACCAGGGGTTTCGCGTTGAGACGCGCAACCATGGCGTTCTTGAAGCGCTTGCGGTGATTGTTGCCACCGGCGCCACGCCAGTGCGCCTCAAGGCGACGGGTGCGCAGGAACTGCTCGGTCAGGGGTTGGGCTACTCAGTCACCACCCATGCGCATCTGCTGGCGGGGAAGACGGCGGCGGTCATCGGGGCGACGCACCGGGCGTTGCGCGGCGTCGCTGAACTGGCACGCACTGCCGAAAAGGTCTATCTGATCATTCCTGAGCCGCATGATGTCGCGCTGCCCATGATGCACGCCATTGGTCAGCGCCCAAATGTGGAAATCCTGGCAGGGTATATGGTCGACGAAGTCGCCGGTCCGATGAATGTTGAGGAGATCGTCGTCTCACGCGAGGGCCAGCAACGCCGCATCCCGGTCGATGCAGCGTTCGTCGATCTGGGGTTGCGCCCGTGCAGCGAGATAGTGCAGCACCTGGTGCGCACCGACCAGGATGGCTTTATCTGGGTCGATGAGCGCATGGCGACGACGGTTCCGGGCATCTTCGCCGCTGGCGATGTGACGACGTCGTTTGGCGAGCAGGTGCTGATTGCGATTGGCGACGGCGCGCGTGCGGCACTCAGCGCCTACGATTATTTGCTCATGCGGTCGCCAGTTGCGCGGTAACACGGCGCAACTTCAGGCGACGACAGTTCGTCATACCGGTTGGAAACACAGGGGCGCAGGGGCGCAGCGTGTGAGATCGCGCATTGCGCCTGAACGGAAACGGGCGCCCCTGTGCGATTCGACAAGAAGGAGGGGCGATATGAGCGATCAGACGCCAAATGCCGGTCAACCCGAGCCACAGAAAGAGACGCAGGATCTGGCAACCGAACTGCGTGAGATGGGGCAGCAGCTCGAGACGCTGTTCCGCGCCTTCATCGAAAGTGAGCGCACGAAGCAGATGCAGGCGACAGTGGCGAAGAGCGTGCGCGACCTTGCAGCGGCCATGCGCCAGACCGCGGAGAAGATTCAGACTGATCCGCGCTTCCAGCAGGTGGAGGATCGCGGTCGCCAGGCGCTTGAACGCGCGCGCGAGAGCCAGGTGTTCCACGACGTGCAGGAGGCGCTGGTCACCGGTCTGGAGCAGATCAATACGCGGTTGCAGAAACTCGTTGAGAAACTCGAAGCCGAGCGCGCCGCCAGCGCACAGACCGGGCAGCAGGGCGAAGCCAATCCGCCGGTCGAACACGTTCCGCTCGAAGCGCCTGCCACCGGGGAGACGAAGAAACTGGAGGAGTAGGGGGCAAGGTATCCACGAAGGACACGAAGGGGCGCGAAGGGAAGCGTGCTGATCTTAAGTCTTCGTGGTTCTTCGTGAACTTCGTGGATGATAGGTTTGCCTGGCGTTCGGATTACTGGTATAATGGCGTGTGGGGAATGCCCCCATAGTCTAGCGGCCCAGGACGTCACCCTTTCAAGGTGAAGATCGCGGGTTCGAATCCCGCTGGGGGTACCACGAATCGCCCGATGAGAGAGTCATCGGGCGATTGTGTTTAAGCGAGCCAGCGAATGATGGTTTTTGAATGATTATTCCGCTATCCGCCTACCCGTCCGGCGGCTGATGGTTTTTGAATGATTATTCCACTATCCGCCTACCCGCCCGGCGGCTGAAGCCGCGGGCTACGGTTGCGAAGCCCGCCTTCGCGGGCTGGATGTGGCGAGATATGGATATGTGCTCAAAAATCATAAGCGCCCAGGAATGCCGGACGATTTTCTTAATCTTCGATGATGTATAAGGTGCATCAGACGTAACCTGGACCGGCATTGGTGCGTAGTAATGAGATAAGAAGGGCAATTCCGCCTGATCGTCTCCAGGCTTTCAGTCCGGTGGATGGGAGGAAGCGGCATGCAACGTCTCAGTGGAGAAGCCTTCAGACACTTCGAGGAACTGTACGACTGTGTGAATAAGTCTTTTGAGGAGACGCGTCGTGAGACGGAGAAGAAACTGCGCCGATTGGAAACGTCGATACGGTGGCATTTCTTTTTAGTGTTTCTGATTGTGCTTTTATCCTGGTTTTTTGGACCAGGGTCGTTCATCATGACGCCGATAAAGGACTTAATTCAAGCGAACGGCGTATCAGTGGACGGAACAGTCTTTTTCTTTTTAATGTTGTTTGGATTCGGGGGTTGGGTTATCGCCGTGATGCTTATCAGCGTCCAGGTCTACTGGCGCACCACGCGCAAGCCGGACGCTGCCAAAGATGAGTCTGGCGCTCATAATGCAGTGCATGACTCATTTCATCCCTGGATCATGTCAGACTTGTTGTTGATCTATAGCATCGTGATCCTTCCGGCGCTGCCTTTTCTATTGATCCTGGGATCATCACTCGCAATCGGTGCGAATACAACGTCGATTTTGGTCTCTTATGCGCTCTCCGTTGCAATATCGCTAATTGCCTGGCTGCTGATGTTCGGTTTGATGACGATGGTCAGCGGAGGTGTGCCGCACATTCTGTTTATGCTGCTCTCATCGGTCAGTCGTGAAAAGCGCGATGCGCTCGTTCCAGGGTATATCACTATGGTGGAGGATGCGGCTTGTCAGGTTGTGAAAAAGGAAGAATTCAACAACTTGACGGCGAATGACTGGCAGCGTATAGAGACTATTGCCCGCTGGAAGTTCGATGGCGTCAATGGAAGGTTACAGGCTTTTTCGCTCGGTGTTGGCGCCCTGGGTCTTTTTGGCATCCTGGCGCTACTATTCTCGCAGGAAGAAATCCGCTCATGGCTCAGACAGTTCTGGGACGGGTTTATGACGATACTGGGAATAGGCGTCGCCGAATACGATGTTTCTGCTGTTCTCGTACTGGTAATCGTAGGAATCGTATTTGTTCTGGCGGCGCGCTACTTTGCGCGCTCGTACATCGAACTGCGCATATTGGAGGCGATGGGAGTCATTTGCGCGCTGGCTGCCAGTGGTCCTGCCGACCAGCAGCATAGCGCGCCGACGGGGGAGTCGGCGCCGCTGCCC
>DAOTWI010000618.1:0-4036 GCA_034436075.1 Roseiflexus sp. | reverse complement strand
GCAGGCGGCGGGGGAAGCGGCGCAGGAGGTACAGGAGGAACGGGCGGTTCAGGAGGGTCGGACAGCGGCGGCGGTGCGGGAGGAAGCGGAGGAAGCGGAGGAACCGCCAGCACGCCAACCGCAACGGCGACCGCAACGCGCACGGCGACGCCGAGTGCAACCGTGGCGCCAACTGCGACACCATTGCCAACCAGCACTCAGGAGCCGACCAGTACGCCCGAACCGTCCGTAACACCTACCGATGTGCCAACTGCGACGCCAACGCCGTCTCCGACCGAGACGCCAACGCCAACTGCAACCAGCACGCCGGCGCCAACCGCGACCAGTACGCCAACCGCAACGCCAACCAGTACGCCAACGCCGACGCCGGACGTGTTCCTGACAACGCCGCCAACCCAACTGGCTCCCGCGAATGGCGCCACGTTCGATGTCTTTCCGCGTACAACGTTGCTCCAATGGTCGCCAGTGCCGGGTGCAACGTCGTACCGGGTGGAAATCGACTGTTTCCACTGCTGCCAGTTCAATGCCTGGTGTACCGATCTTGGTCGTACATGGGTTGTAACGAACGCCTCATCGACTGAGTATCAGTTCAACTGGGTCGGCGCGCAACCGGGGCGCTGGCGAATCTCGGCAGTCGATGCCAGTGGTCGTGAGGGACCACGGACAGGTTGGTGGGTCTTTACCTATTTGCGATAATGACGAACGATCTTCTTGGACAGATTATCGGAAATTGCCGTATCGAAGCGCTGCTTGGCGCGGGCGGCATGGGGCAGGTGTTTCGTGCGCGCCACGTGCACCTCGATCGCTTGCAGGCGATCAAGATCATGCACCCGCACATGGCGAGCGATCCCGGCTTTCAGGCGCGCTTTCGCCAGGAGGCGCAGGCGATTGCAGCGCTCGAGCATCCGCATATTGTGCGCATTTTCAATTTTGATGAGCAGCAGGGGCGATACTACATCGCAATGGAATACCTGCCCGATGGATCATTGCGCACGTTGCTCGACCGTCGTGCGCGCGAGGGAACGAAGTGGCCGCTCAACTTCGGGCTCGATCTGATCCGGCAGGCGGCGGAAGCGCTCGACTTTGCCCATGCTCGCGGAATTGTGCATCGTGATATCAAACCGGACAACATGCTCATCGAACGGCATGCCGGTCCTGGCGGGCGCTCGCTCTATGTGGTCAAATTGACCGATTTCGGTCTGGCGCGGATGGTCGAAGGCGGCGGAAGCCTGACCGCCAGCGGGATAACAGTCGGTACGCCAGCGTACATGTCGCCGGAACAGTGCCAGGGTGCGCCGGTCGATGGGCGCAGCGACATCTACTCGCTCGGCATCGTGCTGTATGAAGTGGTGACCGGCTACCTGCCGTTCACCGTCAGCCGGATCAGTGAGGCGGTCGAGAAGCATGTCTATGCGCAACCGCCGTCGCCGCGCACCGTCGCGCCCGATCTGCCGGTCGCCGTGGAAGCGATTATTCTGCGCTGTCTGGCGAAGAAACCGGGAGATCGCTTTGCCACCGGCGCGGAACTGGCTCAGGCGCTTCGTCAGGTGATGCAGGCGCCGCCTCCTCCGCCGCCGCCAGCGCCCGAAGGGTTGAGCGTCAGGGTGCTCGATGCAGCCGGGCAGACGGTGCACCATACGCCGTTGACCGAACAGGGGTTGACGGTTGGTCGTCGCGCCGGAAATCAGATCGTGCTCGACGATCCGGCAGTGTCACGCAATCATCTGCACATCGAATGGAGCGGACGGCGCGTGCGTGTGAAAGACCTGGGATCGCGCGGCGGCACATTGCTCGATGGCGCGCCAATGACGCCGCACGAACCGCATACCTGGGACATCGGGCAGCGGCTGACGATCGGTTCGTTCATGCTGGAACTCGAGCGACGCCGGGACGATCAGATTGGCATAACGCTGGCGCCTGGACAGGACTCACTCCAGATGGTTGCCGGTCAGGAGTCTATCGTTGAGGTGACGCTGCTCAACCGCGGCACGGCAGCCGACACACTGACATTGGCAGTCGAGGGATGGCCCGCGCCCTGGATACGCCTGCCGGAAGAACCGATTCGCGTGGATGCCGGATCACAGACGGTGGTTCGGCTGAATCTGCACGTGCCGGCAACTCCTGGGATGCGCGGCGGAACGTATCAGGTGCACCTGCATGCGCGTTCGGTGGTTCAACCTCAGTCCGGCGCCTCGTTGCAGGCGACATGGTATGTCGCTGCGCCGCCGTCGTTGAGCGTGCAGATCACGCCTGAGACGGCGCGCGGGCGCGATCAGGCGCGATATACGGTTCAGTTGTCGAATCAGGGCGGAACGACGGCGCATGTGGTTGTGATGGCAGAGGATGATAACCAGGCGCTGGCATACAATTTCGCCCATCACGAACTCCATCTCGCGCCAGGCGAAACTGTTGAGATGTCGCTCGATGTGCGCAGCAGCCGAAGAGTGTTTGGCGGCGCGCAGACCCATCGTTTTACGGTGACAGCAGCCGTGTTGGGCGTCGGTTCGGTCAAAGCGGAGGCTACATTCGTCCAAACGTCGCTCCTGCCGATTTAGACCTGTTCGATGAACGCATAGGGGAGTGCGCATGTCGTCAGATGAAGGTTCCAGGAGAGAGGCATCGCCCAACCCGTATGCGACGCAGGTCGTTCCTTCGTCTGCGGGTGAGCCGGCTGTGTTTGTCGCTCTGCTCGACGCGCAGGGGCGACCCGCGCACTCCGTTGAGGTGACAGCGGCAGGCGCGACCATCGGACGCCTCAAGAGCAGCGATCTGATCCTCGAGGATCCAACTATCTCGCGCAATCATGCCCGTGTTGAGTGGGACGGACGGCGCGCCACGGTTGTTGATCTCGGCTCGAAATCCGGGACGTTCCTGGGCGCTGTGCGCCTGACGCCGCAAACGCCGTATGAATGGCTTCCCGATCAGCCGCTGCGTATTGGACGCTACATGCTGCGGCTCTACCCTGGCGTTCCTCCAGCGGTTCCGGTTGCTCCTCCGGTGGCTGCTCCCGGTGTCCTCGGCGCTCCCACGAGCCGTCTGGGTCCGGCGGCGGAACCGTCGTCGCCATTGCCTCCAGCGGCAGCGCCAACCGGTCTTCTATCGTCTGATGTTCCTGATCAGAAAGGTTTTGCACCGGCTGAGGAACCTGCGGCTCCCGCTATCGCGCTCGCTATTCCGCCGGATCAGCGCGCACTGACCCTGACGCCCGGCGAGCGCGCAACGATCAATGCCATCGTTACCAATAATGCAACCATTTCGCTGACGGTGTCTTTGATTGTCGATGGGCTGCCGCCAGACTGGATCGAGGTTTCGCCGACGGTGATTGTGGCGCCTGGCGCACGCGCTCCAGCCACGCTGGTTGTCCATGTGCCAGCCTCCAGCGCCAGCCGCGCCGGACCGTATGCGGTCTCCGTTCAGGCGTTCGCCGCCGAACTGCCGACATTGCTGTTCGAGGCGCCGCTGGAGTGGCGGGTGGCCCCCTTCCTGGCGGGAGAACTGTCGATTGCGCCAAAACGCGCCAGAGGGCGCGACCGGGCGGTGTATGCCGTCTCCGTGCGGAACAACGGCAATCTTCCGGCATCGTATGCGCTGAGCGCGACGGATGAGCGCCAGGAATTGGGCTACTCGTTCGCCCAGGAACGCCTGACAGTCGGACCTGGCGAAACTGCCGAAGCCTCGCTGACTGTCGTCGTCGAACGGCGTGTGTTTGGCGCGGAGCGCCAGCACCCGTTTACGGTGCATGCGGTCGAGACTGATTTCCAGCAGGCGCTGCGCGAGATGCTGAACGTTCAGGCGCAGTTTGTGCAGACCGCAATGTTCCCGTTCTGGTGGATTCCCATCGCGCTGACGTTGCTGTTGCTGGCGTTGCTGTGCGGTTTTGCTGCATTGCCGGCGTCGCTTGCCGGCGCGCTACCGGGGTATGGCGTCTTTGCTGCGCCAACCGAGCCGCCGCCGGATACACGCGCGACCGCCGCAACGGAAGCGACGGCGACTGCGCGACAGTTGCAACTCAGCGAGCAGCAGGGGCAGGCGACCC
>DAOTWI010000617.1:0-1754 GCA_034436075.1 Roseiflexus sp. | reverse complement strand
TCGGGAAAGCGGGTCGCGTTGGCGTCGCCGCCGAGCAGCAGCGCCATACAGCGCGCCGCCATAAACAGATCGGTGGCTGGACCGACCGGTCGGCGCTCAAAGACTTCTGGCGCATACAGCGCGCGGTAGGGCGGGCTGACTGCCTTGAGCGACTCTCCCGGCGCAGCGCTGTAGCACCAGTCGAGCAGCATGCCATTGTGATCCGCAGGAAAGATCGCCACATGCGGCGGTATGACGGCGCCATGCACCAACCCCAGACCATGGGCGAGCGCCAGCGCCGCCAGCAGACGATTGAACATCCAGGCGGCATCGGCGGGATGAAGCCCGTGCGGATAGGCGCGCATCACCGCGTCGAGGGTCACGGCGCCGGTCTCGCAGCGCAGGATGTTCGCCCGGCGTTGCGTTCCGGCTGAGTCGGGCAACAGAACGTCCTCCACCAGCGATGGGACATGCGCCCGCACCGCCTGACCGTTCAGTTCGCGATCAAAGGTGCGCAGCGCCTCAGCCTCCGCCTGCACCAGATCGTTGTTGCGCGCGTGGCGCACAATTTTCACCACCACTCGTTCCGAACCGGCGGTTGAAGGAAACAAGTCGCACAGATCGCCCGACAGCGGCGGTTCATCGCAATGATAGACACGTTGCCGCGTTGTGATGCGCAACGTGGTTGACGCCATCTGCAAACGGCGGTGCGCCGCGTCGCGCCAGTGCTGCAATCGCTGAAAGGCGGCGGTCGCTTCGGCGACGCGGTCGGGATGCCGGTCGGGATGCAGGACTGCTGCCAGGCGCAGATAGCAGCGGCGCAGTTCTGCGGCATCGGTGCAGGCTTCAGCGCCAAACAGATCGGCAGGATCGGTCGCCTGCTCAATACGCCGGATCAGGTCGTCGAAGGTCATCAGAGCCTCTCCCTCTGGCATCGTCTCAGGACCTTTGCGCCCCGGTGTGCGCTTCTTAGAACGGCGCCTCGTGCAACCAGTTTGCTGCAATAGTGTTATAGTGACACTAATAGAATAGTGTAACTATGACAAAAAATCAAGAGGGGATAGTATGACAGTTTATTCATCGAGAGCGGTGCAGAGGAAGGCTGACGCACCGACGCAGAGGCGCGCTGACCGCGCGACCTGGCGCCGGTGTGCGCCCGTTGTGGATGCTCGTTTTGCTATCCGCGAAGGACGCGAAGACGCACGAAGAACGCGGTTTCGTCTTCCTTCGCGTCTTTCGCGTCGATCGCTTCGAATGGTTTTTGAAAACATAATCCGGTATCGCCACGTCCAGCCCGCGCAGGCGGGCTTCGCTGCCCGTAGCCCGCGACTTATGGTTTTTGAGAAATAATTCCGGTATCGCCCAGTCAAGCCCGCGCAGGCGGGCTTCGCAGCAGGAGCCCGCGGCTTCAGCCACCGGGCGGGTGGGCGGATCGCGGAATATTTAATCAAAATCCATCAGTCGCCGGGCGGGTGGGCGGATCGCGGTTTCGTGTTCCTTCGCGTCTTTCGCGTTGATCGTTCCGAATGGTTTTTGAAAACATAATCCGGTATCGCCCAGTCAAGCCCGCGCAGGCGGGCTTCGCAGCAGGAGCCCGCGACGTATGGCTTTTGAGAAAATAATCCGGCATCGCCCACGTCCAGCCCGCGCAGGCGGGCTTTGCAGCAGGAGCCCGCGGCTTCAATCAATCGAGCCTGCGCCCGTAAAGGGGCTGGCGTTGGCTTCGACAGGCTCAGCCAACGCCGATCACGAGATTGTCCAATATCTGGTTGATC
>DAOTWI010000616.1:0-2197 GCA_034436075.1 Roseiflexus sp. | reverse complement strand
TTCGATGCGGCGCTCCTGCGGCGGCTGCGCTGCCGCAACGCCTACCCGATGCGCGATGGCGATGCGTGGGTGCGCCCGTTGCCTGCAACCGCCATCACGCCAAAGGGCGAGAGTAACCCCCGCGACTCGCTGGTGCAGCGGGTGTGCTGGGAACAGCAGACCCCGCCAGCCCTGGTGTACGCCCCGACTGATAAGGAAGGGCGTCCCCTAGAGGCGGCGGGGCAGAAGTTCTACACCATCAGGGAAGGGAAACCGGAGTTCCGCGACGTCACACAGCGCATCCACACGCGCGTGGCGATCAACCGGCGGCGCGGCACGGCGGAGGACAGCCTGCTCTATTCGTTCTTCGCCATGAACGAAACGCCTCCCGGAACCGACGCGCCAACGCGATTCATCGGCAGTCTGGCGCTGGTCGAGCCTGATGATGCTGCCAGATGGCAAGAAGTGATCGACGTGATCACCCGGCAGGTTGATCGCCTTGGCGCGCGCCAGACGACCGGCATCGGCGGGGTGCGGATCACGCTGCGGGATTGTCCGGGTGACCGCAGCATCCGCCAGCGGGTGGAGGCGCTGACGCAGCGCTTCGAGCAGCGGATTGCGCGTTACCGGGCGCTTGGCGGCGCTGCGTGGGAACTTTCGGGTCCGGTGTTTACTGTCAACCTGATCTCCGATGCGATCCTGCTGCGCGACGGTTGGCTGCCGACCCAGGAACTGAGCGCCGAGATGCTGCGCGACGCCACCGGCATCGAGGCGCGGCTGGTGCGTTCGTTCACGACGACGCGGGTCGTGGGAGGGTGGCACGCCCTCTGGCAGCGCCCCAAGATGTCGCATGTCGCCGTGCGCTTCGGCAGTCTTTACGTCTTCGAGGCACAGCGCCCGCTGACCGGCGACGATTACGCCGCACTGGAACGGCTCGAACGCGACGGCATCGGCGAGCGTCGCCAGGAAGGGTTCGGTCAGGTGCGCATCTGCGATGATTTTCATCTCGTCGATTGGGAGGAAGGGCATGGATCAGCAGAGCAGTGACGAACTGCGCCGCGAACTGGCGCTCGACCAGGCGATTGGCGCCCAACTCGACGCGCTGGTAAAGCGCGCAAATCGGGCAGTGCTTCAGTTGCGCGGCAAACAGATGGAAGAGAGCCAGTTGCGCAACCTGCTCGACGCTGCCATGGAGTCTGGCTCGGTTGAGGTGACCGCCGGGTTTATCCGTTATCAGATCGGGCGTGACGACAAAAACATCTGGAAAGAATTCGGTCATCACGTCATCCGCGATCTCGGCGAACTGGGACGCGATGAGACCGGGAAGATCGTTGATGATCTGAAGAAACTGGGCATCGCTGACGCCGATGCGCTCAAGCCGCGCATTCAGGCGCGCCTGATGCAGTTGTACCTGGGGTATATCAATCGCGCCTTTGTGTACGCTAAAAACACGAATGGCTTCGATCATCTGGAGGAGGTCGTTAGTGTCGCGTGAGCCGATCTATTCCTTCGCTGCGGTGCACAACCGCCTGACGGTGCGCGGCGACCTGCTGGCGTTGACGGCGCTGCGCATCGGCGCGGGGCGGGCAACCGAGATCATTGCCAATGACCTGCCGGTGCTGCGCGACGCCTTCGATCGACCCTTCATCCCCGGCGCATCGCTCAAGGGCGCTCTGCGCGCGCAAGTTGAAGCCCTGGTGCGCGCCGTCCAGCCCGATCAGGCGTTCGATCTTGAACAGCTCGAAGCGCACATGCGCCGGGAGATCAGTCAATTGAAAGAGCAGCACGATGATGATATGGAACTGAGCAAAGCGATCTGGCGCAAGTCAACCCTGATCGACCTGACCTTCGGCGCGCCGTGGGTGGCGGGGCGGGTGTTCTTCAAGGATGCGCACGTTGATCCCCGGCTCTGGTTTGGTCAGTTCGAGTCGCGCAATGGCGTCGGCATCAACCGTGATACCGAAACGGTCGAACAGGGGCTGCTCTACGACTACGAGGTCGTTCCGGCTGGCGTGCGCTTCCATGTTGATCTGGTCGTCGAGAATGCGGCGCCGTGGCAACTGGGCATGCTGCTGGCGGCGCTCAAGCCGTGGCAGCGCGGCGAGGCGCAGATCGGCGGGTTCCGCTCGCGCGGTCTGGGGTATGTGCAACTGGTCGGGCGCGAAGGGCGGGAAGCGCCGGAGATTCGCTACATCGCCGTGCGCGAAGGTGTGGCGGG
>DAOTWI010000615.1:0-4067 GCA_034436075.1 Roseiflexus sp. | reverse complement strand
TCTGATGGAACGCTTGATTGATCGGGGGTATCGCTACGCGCCAACGGTCGAAGAGCCGGGCGAAGTCAACCGGCGCGGCGGCATTATCGACGTGTTTCCGCCGGGGGATGATCTGCCGCTGCGGATCGAGTTCTTTGGCGATGAGATCGACAGCCTGCGACGCTTCGATCCGCTGACGCAGCGCAGTGAGGCGCAGATCGGCGCGGCAGTCATCGGTCCGCCGCACGAGTTTCCGCTCTGGCGCCGCGAGGAGGCGCTGGCGCGCATGCGCGATGTTGACACGTCGGCGCTGCGGCGCGAGGCGCTCGATGAGTGGTTGCTGGCATTTGAGCGCATCCGGCGCGGCGAACGGTTTGAGGGGCGCGCCTTGTTTGCACCGTTCTTTCGCGCTGAGGCGGGCGATCCGTCCACGCTGCTGCGCCATCTGCCGCCGGGCGCGTGCGTTCTCTTCAATGATGCGCTCCTGCTGGCGCACCACGCCGCAGAACTCGATCATCAGGCGGAAACGCGCCGTCGCCAGCAGATCGATGCCGGCGAACTGCCGGCTGCATTTCCGCGCCCCTATCTGCGCTGGCGCGACCTGATCGCGCAGGCTGAACCGTTGACCCTGATAGATTTCAGCAATAACGAACAGCCGGTGTGGGACGCGCTGCTCCCCGCCGCTGCATCGCCGGTTGCGCCTCTGCCGGGCAATGGCGCCGAACCTTCGGTGACGCGCTCTTCTATGAGCGCCGATCCGCCGGATGAGCGTTTCCGCGTCCATCTGCTGCCGGAGCAGCTGTTTTTGCCCGCCGATCTGTTCGGCGGGCAGATCCGGCGCCTTATCGAGGATATTGTCGAGCGGATGCGCGCGGGCGAGCGAGTCGTCGTGGTGACGCCGCAGGCGGCGCGCTTGCAGGAGCTGGTTGCGGAAGGGGTGCAGCACACCAGCGAACCGGCGGTCGATCCGTCGTTGTTCACTGCCATCCACGGTGCGCTCGACGCGGGGTTCCGCCTGCCTGCGCTGCGCCTGACGCTCTACAGCGATAGCGAAATCTTTGGTTGGCGGCAGCGCCGGATCACGACCGAGCGCCGCCGCCGGCGCGAGCGGAGTGTGGAAGACCGCGCGGCATTCCTGCGCGGGCTGAAACCTGGCGATTATGTGGTGCATATCGAGCACGGCATTGCGGTCTATGAAGGATTGGTGCGGCGCAGCGTCGGCGGCATCGAGCGCGATTACCTGAACCTGCGCTACGCCGAAGGCGACCGGCTCTACGTTCCGGTTGATCAGATCGACCGCGTCTCGCGGTATATCGGCGCCGGCGACGCCGAACCACACCTCACCCGCCTCGGTACGCAGGATTGGGAGCGCGCCAAGCGCAAAGCGCGCGCCGCCGTGCAGGACCTGGCTGACGATCTGATCGATCTGTACGCGCAGCGCCAGCTGGCGGAGGGGCACGCATTCAGCCCCGATACTGAGTGGCAACGCGAACTCGAAACCAGTTTCCCGTATGTCGAAACCCCCGATCAACTCAAAGCAATTATTGATGTCAAGCGCGACATGGAACAGCCGCAGCCAATGGACCGCCTGGTCTGCGGCGATGTGGGATTTGGCAAGACGGAAGTGGCGCTGCGGGCAGCGTTCAAGGCCGTGCAGGACGGCAAACAGGTGGCGGTGCTGGCGCCAACCACGGTGCTGGCGCAGCAGCACTACGATACCTTCAGCCGGCGGATGGCGGCGTTTCCGGTGCGGGTTGAGATGATTTCACGCTTTCGTTCGGCCAAGGAGCAGGACGACATTGTGCAACGCCTGGCGCGCGGCGAGATCGACATTATCATCGGCACGCATCGCCTGCTCTCGAAGGATGTGGCGTTCAAAGACCTCGGACTGCTGGTGGTCGATGAAGAGCAGCGGTTTGGCGTGCGCCACAAGGAGCGCATTAAGCAGTTGCGCACTAATGTGGATGTTATTACGCTCACAGCAACCCCGATTCCGCGCACGCTCCATATGGCGCTGGCGGGCATCCGCGATTTGAGCGTGATCGACACGCCGCCTGAGGATCGCATTCCGATCAAGACCTATGTGCTCCCGTATGACGAACGCATGATCCGCGAAGCCATTTTGCGCGAACTCGACCGTGGCGGGCAGGTCTACTTCGTCCATAACCGTGTGCAGAGCATCTACTACGTCGCCGACCGGCTGCGCCAGCTTGTGCCGGAAGCCAGGATCGCCGTCGGGCACGGGCAGCTCGACGAGCGCCAGCTTGAGCGGGTGATGCTCGATTTCTTCACCGGCAAGGATGATGTGCTGGTCTGCACGACGATCATCGAGAGCGGGCTGGATGTGCCGAACGCCAACACGATCATCATCGACGACGCAACGCACTTCGGGCTGGCGCAGTTGTATCAGTTGCGCGGGCGGGTGGGGCGCAGCACGCAACGCGCGTATGCGTATCTCTTCTACCGGTCGGAACGTCCCTCGACGCCTGAAGCGCAGGAACGGTTGCAGGCGATCCAGGAGGCGACCGAACTTGGCGCCGGGTTCCGCATCGCCATGCGCGACCTCGAGATTCGAGGCGCGGGGAACCTGCTCGGCGCCGAGCAGAGCGGGCATATCGCTGCCGTGGGGTTCGACCTCTACTCGCGCCTGCTCGAGCAGGCGGTGCGCACGCTGAAACAACGCCTGATCGCGACGAACCTCATCACCAGCGCCGATGCGCCGCGTACGCCTCCGTCCACGGTGACGGCCGCGCCAGCGCCTCCTCCACCGCGACCATCGCCGTCGCCCAGGCAACCGCCGGTCAAAGTTGATGAGAAGGTGTTGATCTCGCCGCTGGTCACGCTCGATCTGCCGCTCGACGCCTACCTGCCCATCGAGTATGTTCCCGACGATCAGGTGCGGCTGGCGGTGTACCAGCGCATGGCAGAGGCGCAGACGCCGGAAGCGGTGAATGATCTGCGCCAGGAGTTGCGCGACCGGTTTGGCGAACTCCCGGAACCGGCGGAGCAGTTGCTCGTCTGGCTGCGGATCAAGGCGCTCGCGCTGGCGGCAGGCGTCACCTCGGTGGTCACAACCGACGAGGAGTTCATTGTGCGGTTGCCTGAAGGCGTTGACGGACAGCGGGCGCGACTGGAGCGCCGCTTTGCCCGCGCCAGGGGTATTCGCATCGGTCCGCAGTTTGTGCGCATCGACCGGCGGGTGCACAATGCCAGCGGCGATCCGGCGTGGATCGAGGTATTGTGCAACGTTTTGGAGGTGTTGGGGGTTCCAGGTTGAAAGTGGCGACGTTGCATTGCAACGTCGCCACGGTGCACGTTCCACATGGGAAGATGCCAGGTTGAAGGTGGAACGTGCCCGACCCTTGAGGTCTTTGCCGATGCCCCGGCTCTGCACGAGAATTGCGCCAGCGGAACGGTCTGCGCCCTCTGTTTGCGCCCATCCCGACCTCGAGGGTCCTGGGGACGTTGAACATGGGAAGGCGGCAGGTAGGGGTGCGCCAGCGGCGCGCCCAGGTGCATGTCAGTGCGCCCTTGAGAACGTTGCGTGTTGCAGGTCTGCTGGTGGCGTTCTCTGTTTCCTCTGCGCCTCTGTGGTTTTTGGAATGCTGTGCGCCTCTGCGCCTTTGCCCGTTGGTGACGGTCACGTCACCGGCGGCGGGGGCGTTGGCCGGGGAGCAGGCGGGGGGCGGGCAACCGGCGCATCCCACGTGACCGTCACCTTCACGGCGAGGCGTTGGGTGTCGTGGATGGCGTGGGAGACGCCGCTTCGGGAGGAGCGGAAGGAGACGGGGGTATTGGCGATGGCGTTGCGGTATCCGCCGAGCCGGCGGTGGCGGTTGGCGTTGTTTCGGGAGTGGCTGTTCCAGGGGTGACGGTTCCAGGAGTCGCCGTGACAACTGAGGGTGTAACCGTTGCCGTGACGGTGACAACTGTTGGTGAGACGACCGGTGCGGCGGTGACGGATGGCGTCGGCGGCGCAGGTGTTGCCGTCGGCGTCTCAGTCGGCAGAAGCGTTGGCGTGGCAGTGGGCGCTTCGGTCGGCGTTGCCGTCGGCGCCTCTGTTGGTGTTTCGGTTGGCGTTGCCGTCG
>DAOTWI010000614.1:0-6171 GCA_034436075.1 Roseiflexus sp. | reverse complement strand
CCAGCGCGCCGCTAGCCGTCACCTGCCACACGTCATCGTCCAGGCGCGTCAGCGCTGCCACCGGAGCGCCAAGGTGCACCATCGCGCCGAGGCGCCGCACCTGTTCGAGCAACGCATCGCAGAACGCCTGAAACCCGCCGACAAAGTAGCCCAACCGGAAACTGCGCGCCTTGAGCCGCGCCCAGAGCCATGCCATGTTGACTTCGCCGGCATGCGGACCGAACTTGCCTTCCAGCAGCGGACGCCAGATCTCGCGGTAGACGTTCGGACCGCACCAGCGCAGCGTCCACTCCGCCGCCGTCACCTGCTCGAGCGCCTGCCAGTCGTTGGTGAGATACTTCAGGTAGGCGGCAGCCACCCCGAAGCGCAGCCGGTCGACGAAGGGAACCGCCGGGAAGCGCAGCACCGGCAGCACGCCATCGAGCGCATACGAGCGTCCGTTCCACCACTGCGCCGTAATGGGGCGACGGAAGAAGAGGTGATCGGCAAACCCGATCTCCTGCACCAGCGCTTTGATGGCAACATCACTCTCGAAGAGATGATGGTAGAAGCGTTCGAGGGGCCACTCCCAGCGTTCATCGCGGAACCCGGAGGCAAGCCCGCCAGCGACCGGCGCGGCCTCATAGACCACGACGCTATGACCGCTGTGCGCCAGGTCGTGGGCAGCCGTCAGCCCGGCGACGCCTGCACCGATAATGGCGACTTTCATTGAACCGCCTCCGTCGCCCTGCCAAAATCGCGCCAGCCCAGATGCTCGCTAAGCATATACCAGGCGCCGAGCGCCGTAATCGGCAACCAGAGCGCCACATGGAGCACGACCGTATAACTGGTCGCCACTGCCTGATCGACGTTGAACGCCATCAGCACCGCGATGCCCGGCACGTGGAAGGTGCCGATATATCCCGGCGTCGAAGGGAGAGTGGTGAACAGGTTCACCACCGCCGTCATCAGCATCAGCACCAGAAACGATGTTTCAAACGGGAAGGCATGCATCACAAACCAGTACTTCCCGGTTTCGGTCAGCCAGATGAGAGTTGACGAAACGAAGATCAGCGCCAGGTCGCGCGGGCTGCGCAGCGACTGCAACCCTTCGACAAAGCGGTCGAACAGACCGTGAACGGCAGCGCGGAAGCGTTCGGGAACGAACCGATCAACGAACCATGCATATGCCCGGCTCATGCGCGCCGGTCGTGCGGCGATCGCCAGAAATGCCGCGAGCGCCGCCAGGAACAGGACGCTGAGAATCGTCACCAGCGAAGAGTAGACCGGCGGCAGCGGCGCGAAAGGCAACGTTACAAAGACAAACAGGAGCATCACCAGACCATCGAAGAGGCGCTCGAGCACGACAGTCGCCAGCGATGCGCTGATCGGGACGTTTTCTTTGCGTTTCAGCACATAGGAACGGAGAACTTCACCGGCGCGCGCAGGGTAGACGTTGTTGCCCATGTAGCCGATGACAACAATGGGAAACAGGCGCGACACCGGAACCGGCGCGAGGTGGCGCAGCATATAGTGCCAGCGCCAGGTGCGCGCCCAGACCGCCAGGAAATAGACGCCGACGCCGGGCGCGAGCCACCAGTAATTTGCCTGACGCATGACCTGCCAGAAGGTCTGGAAGTCGAGTCCACGAAGCGCAATCCAGAGGCAAACGGCGCTAACGACGATCCCCAGCCACAACTTCCAATTGCGCACCAAAGAAGCCTCTCCCGAAGCGCGGGTCAGCCGCGCGATAACGTGTCTGCAACAATGCCGCGGCAGTGCGTACCCGGCGTCGAAATGGCATGATACTCTGCGCATACAGGTCTGTCAATGACAGGACGTACGCGGCAGGTGCAGGCATGATGTGTCAGGAACCACTGCGGTTCTGGCCGATGGCGCCCGCGCGGACGTAATGGAGTTTGATTAAATATTCCGCTAGCCGCCTTCCCGCCCGGCGGCTGATGGGATTTGAATAATTATTCCGCTAGCCGCCTCCCTGCCCCGCGACTAAAGTCGCGGGCTCCTGCCGCAAAGCCCGCCTGCGCGGGCTGGACATAGCAATACCGGATTATTTTCTCAAAAATCATAAATCGCCCCTGTCCCCCGCTTGCGGGGGGGCAGGGGGGCGCCGCCTGACAATGCATGCCTGCACCCAGTTACGCGGTCGCCGCACGGACACGCCGCGCGACAGCTTTTTGCCTTCGGCAGAGCGGTACTTGTCTTCTTTTGTGGTGCGGTGCGGCGGGAAAGCCGCCGCATCGCACCACTCTATCGGGAATACCATTCCAACGTCTCACGATCTTGACAAAGTGGATAAAGTTGTCTAAGATCATAAGGAATATTATCAAAGTTGCGTGAGGAACTCAGGTATGTCTGCCGAACCAATGAACGCCGCAGCGCCTGTCTTCGACCGCACGGCGCTGCGGGTCAATCAGGCGGTCATCATCACCCTGTTGCTGGTTGCATTTGTCATCGACCTGCCGTGGCTGGTCGCGGCGGTTGCGCTTGTGATGGCGCTTGGGACGGCGTCGCCGGCGCTGGCGCTCTTTCAGCGCCTCTACCGCGATGTGCTGCGCCCCGCCGGATTGCTGCGCCCCGACATCCACCACGAAGATGCAGCGCCTCACCGGTTTGCGCAGGGGATGGGCGCAGCGGTGCTGATCCTGGCAAGCGCCGCACTATTCCTTGGCGCGCCGGCGGTCGGGTGGGCGCTGGCGCTGCTCGTGGTTGCGCTGGCGGCGATCAACCTGCTGTTCGGTTTTTGCGCCGGTTGTTTCATTTTCTTCCAGATTCAGCGCCTGCGCGCGTCGCACTAACGCTACAGGCAAAAACGATGATTGATCGAATGCTGCTCATCGTAGCAATTGCTGCGGCTGTTGCGCTGGCGTGGGGATGCCTTCGCCTCTGGCGCGCCTGGAAGGTTCGCGCACTGGCGCGCGAAACGCCGTTTGCTGGCGTCATTCCAACCGGGAAACCGGCAGTGGTCGGCTTTTCGACGCCTGGATGCGCCGAGTGCCGCACCCGCCAGGCGCCGGCGCTGGCACACCTGGCAGGCGCTCTGGGCGATGCGGTGACGGTGCGCACCCTGTCAGCGCCAGAATACCCGCAGCTTGTTGATCGCCTCGGCATCCTCACCGCTCCGGCGACGGTTGTGCTCGATGCGACCGGCATGGTGCGTTTTGTGAACCTTGGATTTACCGACGCCACAACCCTTGCTGAGCAGCTCAATAACGCCGCACATCCGGCGTCGCACATCCGGCGTGATGCGTTTGCTGCGTGATGCCTCGTCCTGGCGTCAATCCGCCATCAACCCCAGGCGGCGCAGCCAGCGTTGCGACCAACCAAAGACGCGCGCGCCAAACGCGCCCCCCGTAACAACCAGGTGCATCCGCCTGAGCGCCTGAAGGTCTGCCTGACGGCGCAATCCTTCGCGCGTCTGCGGGTCCTGCGTCTGCACCAACACCATCGCCTGATTCCACACATCGCGTCGCCAGTTGCGGATCAGGCGGGAGGTGCACCACTCGTCGAGCGGACCAAATGCCACATCGACAATGTTCATTGCGGGCGAGTAGCGTTCCAGTACGGTATCCTGAACGACATCAATCGTTTCGCCGATGATCGTGTTCACCATCAGGTAATCATTGCGCCGCGAGTCGCGCAGCGACGGCGTCAGCTCGCTCCATTCGGAGCGCAGCATATCATCGAGCACAAGAATCAGATCACAGTTGATGTGCGCATTGACTCCGAGCAGCAGATGCACCAGCGGCGGCACATGCGGCGTGCGTGTCAGGTCGTGCGCCTGCCGCCAGACGTCTGGCAGCCAACCGGCGCCGCGTTCATATCCTTCCAGTGCGATGAAGTAGTACTCCGCGAACTGATGCACCAGCGTATGCACCCAGGCATTATCGTCGAAACGTCCTGCCTCGACGCCATCGAGCATGTTGCGCGTCATCAGCGCATAGCACGCCAGAAAGATCGTCCGGCGGTCGCCGGCCGCTTCCCAGGAGTCGACATAGGTGTGCATACGTTCGAGCAGTGAGTGGTGTATCATTGAATGGAACCTCCGCACCGGGACAAACGCCTGTTCAGCGAGAACAGGTCGCCGGATCGACACTGAAAGGAACGGTTCGATGGATAACGCTGAACTGCGCAAACAGCTGGCGAATATGCTGACCGAGCGCCAGGCGCACATGGTCTTCGAGGACGTGGTCGCCGATTTTCCCGAGTCGCATATCAACACGCGCCTGCCGAACTGCCCCTACACCTTCTGGCATCTGCTGGAACATCTGCGCATCTGCCAGCACGATATTCTGGAGTATATCCTGTCCAACCATTATACCTGGCCCCATTTCCCCGACGATCTGTGGCCCGACCCGGCGGCGACCACCGATCCGGCTGGCTGGAACCGCACTATCGAGCAATTCCTCGCTGACCGGCAGCACCTGGTCAACATTATCAACGATCCCGCCATCGATCTCTTTGCGCCATTGCCAAACAGCGGCGAATATCGGCATTCCATCGTGCGCGAGATCAACATCATTGCCACCCACAATTCATACCACATCGGCGAACTGGCGATCATGCGCAGTGTGATGAGGTTATGGCCCTAGTCTGATCCAATAACAGGACCTGCGCGGTGGCGCGTTTTCTGGCTTCGCCAGAGCCTGCGGCGGCGTGGCATTCCCGATCAAGGTGGTGCGGTGCGGCGGCTAAGCCGCCGCACCGCAAAAGAAGACAAGCACCGCTCTGCCAAAGGCAAAAAGAGCATCGAGAAAATCTCTGCGCCTTCGCGCCTTTGTGAGAGATCATAAAGACGCCGGTTCCGGTTCCGGCATTATGCCGCGATCAGGTGCACCGGAATGCTCGCAGTCAGCGTCGCCAGGGCGACAACCTCGGCAATCTCGCAGAGCGCGCCATAGGTATCGCCCGTCAACCCGCCAAGATCGCGCGTCCACCAGCGTCCCAGGAGATGAGCAACCAGCCAGACGAGCGCCAGGGCGATCAGCCCATGCGCGCCTCCCAGCGCCAGCGCCAGGATCAGTGCCGTGCCGCTGGCAATCAGGAAGTCGCCAGGGCGCAGTTGCGACTGAAAGGTGCGCCCCAACCCGCCTTCGCGCGCTGGCGGAAAGCGCACAATGCCATAGACATCAGCCCAGCGTCCCAACACCGGCGCAATCGCCATCGCCATATACCAGTCATCTCCGGCAGCCATCAGGAAAACCGTCTTCAATCCCAACACCGCCGCCAGCGCCAGCGCGCCCATCACTCCGATCCGGCTATCGCGCATGATCTCCAGTTTACGTTCACGCGACCGCCAGCTCATCACGCCGTCGAAGGTGTCGCTGAGACCGTCAAGGTGCAACCCCGCCGTCAATACCCCCCAGGCGACCACCACAACAACTGCGCGCACGGTTTCATTCCAGAGCATCTCGGCGATCCAGCCGACAATCACGAGCAACGCTCCGAGCGCCAGCCCTGCGACGGGGAAGTACGGAATAGCGCGCGGAATCGCCTCCGCCGCCATCGGCGGAAGCCCTGGCACAGGAATGACCGTAAGAAAGCGTAACGCCTCGCCGATGGGCCACAGCGGACCCCACCAGTTGCGCGGCGCCTGCTGCGACGTGGTATGCTCAGAGGGCACGGTATGCTTTCCTGTCTCGATATGGAGGGGGTATGGATCCGCGCGGCATGATGCTTCTGTTTGGCGCTATTGTCTGTGAACTGATCGGAACCAATGCGCTCAAAGCCGCCGATGGCTTTACCCGTCTGCTGCCAACGCTTCTCGTGATTGCTGGCTACAGCGCCTCATTTTACCTCATGTCCCTCAGCCTGCGCACGATCCCGCTCGGAGTCGCCTACGCGATCTGGTCGGGGGTAGGGACAGCCGCTATTGCAGTCATCGGCGTACTGATATGGCGCGAGCGGTTGAACATCGCAGGCGTCATCGGCATTGCGCTGATCGTCGTCGGCGTCGTGCTGCTGAATATGTTCGGCGAGTAGGGGCGCGCCGCTGGCGTGCCCGCACGCCGCTGGCGTGCCCAGGAATGGACAGGTTGTGCAGTGAACGGTCTGATTACAAAAAGAGCGTGCTCATTCGCGACTGCACTCTCCCGATTGCCTGGACGATTGCGCCCGCCACGGCCAAAGCGTCTGGCGCCCGCACTGGGACGTGCGCTTCGACCAACTGCGCGA
>DAOTWI010000613.1:0-3513 GCA_034436075.1 Roseiflexus sp. | reverse complement strand
TGCACGATGAAATCTCCCACTTCCGGGTGCAGGACATCCTCCAGCGTGAGCGGAACCTGGTCGAAGTGATGGGGGTCGTCGGCGGGCGCGTCCGGCGGCGCGGCGGGGATGGTCGTCTGGGTCATCGCGGGTCCTCCCTGGAGCGTCGGGGTATTGGGCAGAGCGCGGCAGTCAGGCGATCCTGCACGCTGCTATTGCACCACATTCGCACAGCTCACCCCTGCGTCGGGTCGATCAGCACGCGGTCGCTCCGCTCCTCATTCTCGTCCGGCGCCTCGACGCACAGCGCCGCCACGCGGTCATTCGGCGCCAGGTTGACGATCGTCACGCCCTGGGTATTGCGCCCAAACAAGGAAATGCCGCTGGCTTCGGTGCGCATGACCATGCCGCTTTCGGTGATGATGGTCAGCAGCGAGTGTTCGTGCACCACGTGCGCAACCGCCACTTCGTCGCCGAAGCGGAGCCGGATGGTGATGACGCCGCCGGTGGCGCGCCCCTTGACGGGGTATTCCTCCAGATCAGTGCGTTTGCCGTAGCCGTGGGCGGTCACCACCAGCAGCGCCGCGTTCTCCTGCGCCAGGTCCATTGAGACCACGCGATCCCCATCGGCGAGCGCAATGCCGATCACGCCAGTCGCCGGTCGCCCCATCGGGCGCACCTCCTCCTGGCGGAAGCGGATCGTCTGCCCGCGCGCGGTGGTGAGCAACACATCCTCGTGCCCCTGAGTCATCGCCACCCAGCCGAGTTCGTCTCCCTCTTCGAGTCCAATGGCGATCAGCCCGTTGGAGCGCACCTGGCTGTACTCCCTGATCGATGTGCGTTTAATTTTGCCGCGCACCGTCGCCATGATCAGGTATTCCGCCTTCTCGAAATCGGGCACTGCCAGCACCGAGGTGACCTGTTCACCCGGTTCGAGCGCAATCAGGTTGACCAGCGGCAACCCTTTGGCAGTGCGGCTGGCGTCGGGCAGTTCGTGCGCCTTAATCTGGTAGACCTTGCCGCGGTCGGTGAAGAAGAGCAGGTCGTCCATCGTGTTGGCGGCAAGAATGTGGCGCACTACGTCCTGTTCGCGGGTGGTGGCGCCGCGGATGCCGCGCCCGCCGCGGCGCTGCGTCCGGTAGACGTCGGGCGACTGGCGTTTGACGTAGCCGCGGTCGGTGAGGGTGATCAGCACTCTGACGTCGGGGATCAGGTCCTCGTCGCTCACCTCGCCGTTGGCTTCGGGAATGATGCGAGTGCGGCGGGCATCGCCATACTTCGCCTTCAGGTCGGCGAGGTCTTGCTTGATCAGGTGCAGAATCTTGCGCGGATTTGCCAGAATGTCCTCAAGTTCGCCGATCAGTTGAATGACCTCGCGGTACTCCTCTTCGATCCGCTGGCGTTCGAGCGCAGCGAGCCGCCCCAGCTGCATCTCCAGGATCGCGTTCGCCTGCGCTTCGCTGAGCGCAAACCCGTTCATCAGGTTCGTGCGCGCATTGTCGCGCGAGCGCGAATTGCGGATGGTTGTGATCACCGCGTCGAGGTTGTCGAGCGCAATCTTGAGACCTTCCAGGATGTGGGCGCGCGCCCGCGCCTTGTCGAGGTCGAACTCGGTGCGGCGGCGGATGACCTCACGACGGTGGTCGATGTACTCCTGAAGCAGACGTTTGAGCGTCAGCAGGCGCGGCTGCCGCCCGCCTTCGACGAGCGCCAGCATGTTAACGCCAAACGTTGTCTGCATTTGCGTATGCTTGTAGAGCGCATTCAGCACCTTCTTCGGCTGCGCGTCCTGCTTCAGAATGATGACCAGCCGCATGCCGCTGCGGTCGGACTCATCGCGCACATCGCGGATGCCCTCGATCTTGCGATCGCGCGCCAGTTCAGCAATGCGTTCTTGCAGGCGGGCTTTGTTCACCTGGTACGGCAGTTCGGTCACAACAATATGGAAGGCGCCACGCGCCGCCTCTTCGATATGCGCTTTTGCGCGAATAATGATATGACCGCGCCCGGTGCTGTAGGCATTCATGATCCCGTCCGTGCCGAGGATCATGCCAGCCGTCGGGAAATCGGGACCGGGCAGAATCTTCACCAGGTCTTCGACCGTGGCGTCAGGGTTGTCGATCAGGTGCGTAATCGCATCGCAGACTTCGCTCAGATTGTGGGGCGGGATATTCGTCGCCATGCCGACGGCAATGCCAGCCGCGCCGTTGAGCAGCAGGTTGGGGATGCGCGCCGGCAGCACAACCGGCTCGCGGTACTGACCGTCGAAATTGTCGCGGAAATCGACCGTATTCTTTTCGATGTCGGCGAGCATTTCTTCGGCAATCGGCGTGAGACGCGCTTCGGTATAGCGCATGGCGGCAGGCGGGTCGCCGTCGATGCTGCCGAAGTTGCCCTGCCCCTCGACGAGCGGGTAGCGCATGTTCCAGGGTTGCGCCAGGCGCACCAGCGCATCGTAGACGGCGCTATCGCCGTGGGGGTGCATTTTGCCCAGGATTTCGCCGACGATGCGGGCGCACTTCTTGAACGGCTGATTCGCCCGAATGCCCATATCCCACATCCCGTACAGGATGCGCGTCTGCACCGGTTTCAACCCGTCGCGTGCATCGGGAAGCGCGCGCGAGACGATCACGCTCATCGCGTAATCGAGGTAGGCGCTGCGCATTTCTTCAGTAATGTTGCGCGTTCGGACGATCCCGATTTCCATACAAGCTCCTGAACATGATCAACGGCGGCATGGAAGCCGCCGGGTGTCGCCCTGCCTGCGTATCTGCTGCGTACAGTATACCGATCTATTGCGGTTTTGTCCAGGATAGGCGAACTTTCGTTCTATATTCCAGAAGCCTGCACCCCGCGCACCGCCACCGGTCCGAACCCCAGGTAGTCGCATGCGGTCAACTGGTAGTACACGCCATCGACCACTCCCTGCGTCGCTGCTGCCCAGTCTTCGGGGCGGTGCAGGTGCCCGTAGACGCAGGCTGACGCCTTTGCCGCCGCGATCCGGCGCGCGAATTCGGTAGGACGGCGCGCAACGAACGGCGGAAAGTGGATCATGACCACGATGGGGCGTTTGCCTTCCGCAAGGCGCTGCGCCTCTGCCAGCGCCTTGTCGAGGCGTTCCAGTTCGCGTTCGTAGTACGGTCGATCCGCCGACTCCTGGAATCCGGGGGTCTCCGGCGCATTCCAGCCGCGTGTGGCGCAGACGACCGCCTCGCCGATATCGATGGCGCTCGCTTCGAGAATGTCGATCCCCGGCGGCAGCGCGCGACGCACGCGGTTGGTGCGCTCCGAACTCCACCAGTAATCGTGGTTGCCGCGCGAGATGATCTTGCGCCCCGGCAGCGCGGCGATCCATTCGAGATCAACGAGCGCGTCCTGCAATTTCATCGCCCACGAGGTGTCGCCAGCCAGCAGCACCACGTCATCGGGACCGACGCGCGCGCGCCAGGCGGCGGCGATGCGCGCCGGGTGATCCTTCCAGCGACTGCCGAAAATGTCCATCGGCTTGGGCCGGGCGAAGGAGAGGTGCAGGTC
>DAOTWI010000612.1:0-4909 GCA_034436075.1 Roseiflexus sp. | reverse complement strand
CTTCTGGCGCGACGGTTGGCGCGGGCGCCGCCGGTTCCGGCGTTGCACCCCCGGTGGGTGCAGGCTGCGTTCCGCCGCAGGCGCTCAGAACGAGCATCGCCGTGAGCGCCAGGGCAAGAATCCGTTTGCGCATCTGTGGTTCCTCCTGAAGTAGACCTGGTATCTTTCGTGGCTGATCTAATTGATAGTATCTATTATATCAGAATCCCTGGCGTGGGACAAACGAGATTTCTGATTATTGATAGATGACATCATCGCTTCGCGCCATTGCGACGGCGCGCGCCGGATGCTATAATCACTCGTATACGCGACCCGTACACAACACTGCTATGGCTCAGTCTCCTGCGTCCGCCGCGCCTCTGTTGCTCGACCGCTACCGGATCGAAGAGCGGCTTGGCGCGACACGTCTCGCAGTCATCTATCGGGCATACGACGAGCGGCTGCACCGTCCGGCGCTGGTGGCGCTGTTCCGTGAGGAACTGGCGCCGCAAGAAGGGTTGCGCCGCCGCTTCATCGCCGAGGCGCAGTTCGGCGCTCGTCATGCGCACCCGTCGCTGCCGCAGGTCTACGACAGCGGCGAAGTCGCCGGTCGTCCATTTATGGTGACGGAATATGTGTCGGGGAGGACGCTGCGCGACCTGGGACCGCTGACGGTCGAAGTGGCGTTGCTTTACTTTCGCCAGATTGTTGGCGCTGTGGCGGCCTGTCAGGCGGCTGGCGCGCCGCACCCGCCAATCAGCAGCGCACATATCGTTGTCGTGGATGAAGGGCGCGTCAAGTTAGTCGAAAACTGGAGCATGACGCCCACGGAGTTCGGCGCCGACATTGCCCGGTACCGCGCCCCAGAGCGGGTCGCTGGTCGTCTGCCGGTGTCCGCCAGTGTGGTGTACTCGTTGGGGTTGTTGTTGATTGAAATGCTGATCGGGCGTCGCGTGGTCGAGGGCGATGATCTGAACGCCACACTCCAGGCGCATCGGGACGTTGCGCTTCCAACGCTCGCTGATATGCGCCCGCACATCTACCTGCCGTCGCTGGCGCGCCTGATCGCGCGCGCCACAGCGCCCGACCCGTCCCAACGTTTTCCTGATGCATCTGCGCTGAACCAGGCGCTTGACGAGGTGCGCCGCGCTATCAGCCATCCCACGTATCGCCTGGCATCGCATACATCCACGCCGTCAACGCCTGCTGCGTCTGTGCAGGTTCAGGGACGGCGGGCAGCACCGTCGCCGGTCAACCGTCGGGCGGCGACGATGCCTGATCCGCAGCCTGTCGCCCCGGCGCCGCCATCGGACTCAACAGCGGGCGACGCCCATCAGAGCGTGATGCGCGGCACGCGCCAGCGTTCGCTGGCGGCGCTCATCGCAATGGCGGCGCTCTTCCTTCTGGTTGGCTCAGGCGCCTATGTCCTGACGAGCCTGGTCATCGAAGGGTTGACCAGCGTTCGTCTGCCGCGTCCACAGGTCACGTTGCCTGAAAACGTTTCTCTGCCGGACTGGTTAACGGGAGTGGCGAATGGTTCGGGCGAGGTGTTGACCGTGACCATTGGCGATGTCGAAGGTTTGAACCTCCGCGACGAACCAGGATTGAACACCCGGGTCATCGCGTTGCTGCCCAACGGAACCCGGGTGCGCAAACTCGAAGGACCGCGCAATGTCGATGGCGTTCCCTGGGTGCGGGTGCGCGGCGACCTCGACGGGCGGCAGGTTGAAGGCTGGGTTTCACAATTGTATGTGCGATCTGAAGGGTAGCCATGGACGCGGAGAACGTGCTTCGCTCTGATGAGGCAAGAGGCGAGAGGCAAGAGGTGAGAGGGGGAGGGGCGGAGAACGCGCTTTGCTCTGATCGCAATGACGCCCGATATTGGTGATCTGAACCGGTTCTTCACGTGCGGGTTGCCGTATGAACATTCCTGACCCATTGATCGAACGGGTACGCAATGCACAACGAGTTGCCGTGCTGACCGGCGCTGGCGTTTCCGCCGAGAGCGGCGTGCCGACCTTCCGTGATGCGCAAACCGGTTTGTGGGCGCGCTACGATCCGGCGGAACTGGCATCACCCGCAGCATTCCGCGCCAACCCGACGCTTGTGTGGCAGTGGTACGCCTACCGCCGCGCCCTGGTCGAAGCCGCCGCGCCGAATCCGGGGCACCTGGCGCTTGCCGATCTGGAGCGCCGGATCGCCGAGTTTACGCTCATCACCCAGAACGTCGACGGTCTCCACCACCGCGCCGGAAGTCAAAACGTGGTAGAATTGCATGGTAACCTGTTCCGGTATCGCTGTTTCGATGATCATGAGCCGGTTGAATTGACGACTTCGCCTCAGGATGCGCCGCCGCGTTGCCTGCGGTGCGGCGGGTTGGTGCGCCCTGATGTGGTCTGGTTTGGCGAATGGCTGCCGCCGCAGGCATGGCGTGCCGCAGTGACGGCAGCCGAACAATGTGATCTCTTCCTCTGCATTGGCACATCGGGAGTTGTTCGTCCGGCTGCCGATCTACCCTTAATCGCACGGTCTGCTGGCGCCTATACGGTCGAGATGAACATTGCCCCAGGTGCGCTCGATGGTCTCTTGGACCTGCATCTATATGCGCCATCGGGACAATTGTTGCCTGCACTGATGGTCGCCGCCTTTGGTGATGCGGCGCGATGAGTCGCTGCCACACCCGTCGCTCTGATGTCGATGAAGGAGCTGCGCGATGTCTCTGACACTGCCCGACGATCTGATCCGCCGCCTCTCGCAGGCTCAGCGCGTGGTGGCGCTGACCGGCGGCGGCGTGGCAGCCGAAAGCGGCATTCCGTCGTTTCGCGAAGCGCATACCGGTCACTGGGCGCAGTACGATGTCAGTGAACTGGCAACGCCGCAGGCGTTCGTGCGCAACCCGCGGCTGGTGTGGGACTGGTATGCCTACCGTCGCGCGCTGGCGGAGCGCGCCCAACCTGGCGTCTCGCACTATGCGCTCGTTGATCTGGAACAGTACTATCCAGAGTTTACGCTGATCACGCAGTCGATTGATGGATTGCACTGGCGCGCCGGTTCGCGCGATCTGATCGAACTGAATGGCAGCCTGCGCCGCTGCCGTTGTTATGAGTCGGGCCATATCGCCTTCGCCTGGGACGACGATGGCGAAATCCCGCCGCGCTGCGTGCAGTGCGGCAGCCTGTTGCGCCCGGACGTCGTCATGTTCGGCGAAGGATTGCCGCATCACGAACTGCGCCGCGCACGGCAGGTCGTCGAGCAGTGCGATCTGTTCCTCTGCGTTGGAACGGTCGGCGCCATCGAACCGGTCGCTTCGTTTCCCTTCGTCGCTCGTCGTCATGGCGCGTTCGTGCTAACCATTGCGCCTGATGAGTCGGTCTACACGCTGATGGCGGATTATGTCCTTACTGCGACGCCCGGCGCTGTTCTGCCGGAACTTGTGCAATTGATTGTTGGCGATGTCGGTGGTCTGGAAGAGTTGCACGTCGATGCTGTCTGACCCTGCGAGCAGGAGGCGCTCATGGAGTTGCGCGGTCCGCGAGTGTTCATTCGCCCATGGAACCATCACGATGATGAACTGGCTGATGACTGGCCGCCTTATAACGATCCGTTCGATCCCTTGTGGAACCTGCCGCGTCCATCGTCGTTCAGCGGCGGGATGTGGAACGCATGGCTCGAACACGGCGTCTACCGGCGAAGCTGGGCGGTTGAGAATAGCAGCGGCGCCCTGATCGGGCGCATCTCGCTGCGCGAAATCGATGAGCGACGCGGTCAGGCGCGCCTCGGCGTCACATTCGCAGCGCCGTATGTTGGTCGTGGGCTTGGCACCGAAGCGCTCACACTCTTTTTCGATTACTACTTCGAAACGCTCAGATATCACCTGATAGCGCTCGATGTCGCTGCGCCCAACATTCGTGCAGTGCGTTGCTATACACGCCTTGGCTTCCAGTATGTTGAAAGCGACTGGCGCAATGCAGGCGCCTTGTTTGATCGACGGGTGCTCGACCAACCGGCGTATGCGTCGTTGCGCCGCCATTTCCGTGACGACCCGCGGGGTCTGAAGGTCGAGTTCTTCGAGATGCGTCTCCAGCGTGAAGAATGGATCCGGCGGCGCGCCCCCGCTGGCGCTGGTCACTATGGGTGATATGCAGATAGGACTATCAGGTCTCTTGCAACCGACGCCGCTTTTCCGCTATCATAGATGTCGGGGTAAGAACCGTATTGTGAGCGGATGGCATTTCATGTCACTCATTGCAGGCAATCTCGGCGTTGTGCAGCGCACGCTCGATTCATACCATCTCGCGTGGGCGGTCTGCGCTGGCGCTGCGGCGCATCTCTACGGCAATCGCCGTCCCATTCAAGATATTGATATCCTTATCGAGCCGGGAAAGTTGCCTGAGGTTGTTCGTCTGCTCAACCAGCAGCAAAAGGTGGTGCAGTTCGACGGTCAGCGCATCCTCTGGCGGGGCATTAAGATATTTGATGATCTGACCATCCGGCGCGGGCGCGAGATCTATCCATTTACGCTCGATGCTGAGATGCGCAGTCGCGTGCGGCGTCTCCCGTTGCTCGGATCGCTGGTTCCGGTGCTGTCGCCCGAAGATGTGGCATTGCACAAAGCACTGCTGGCGCGCGGTCCTGAAGAAGGGAAGCACGACATCACAGATGCTGCGGCGATTGCGCGACGCCAGGCGCTCGACTACGACTATCTTCAGCGGCGGCTGGCGCTGATGCGGGTCAATGGAACGGCAACCGAGGCGCTGGCGCGGATCGGCATCGAACTGTAAAAGGGCGAACTGGCGGATGTTGGGGCGACTCGGCGGGTCGCCCTTGCTGATTGGGGACGACCCGCCGGGTCGCCCTTGCTGGTGGGGGCGACTCACCGGGTCGCCCTTGCTGGTTGGGGACGACCCGCCGGGTCGCCCTTGCTGGTTGG
>DAOTWI010000611.1:0-3280 GCA_034436075.1 Roseiflexus sp. | reverse complement strand
GGCGCTGCGCGGGAGTGTGCGCTGGTCGGCTGCGAACAGCCCGATCATCATTCAGAACGACCTGCTGGTGAGCAGCGGTGCATCGCTGATCATCGAGCCAGGCGTCGAGGTGCAGATTGGGCGCGGCGTATCACTGGTGATCGATGGGTCGATCGTGGCGCTGGCAACCGCCGACCGTCCCGTGCGCTTCACGCAGATCGGCGGCGGCGACGATCCGCGGTTGCGCTGGGAAAGCATCACCGGGCGGGCTGGCAGCGTCATTGATCTGCGCAACGTCACGATCACCGGCGGCGGCGCAGGCGGCACGGTGCTGGCGATACAGTCGGGGCGTCTGTCGTTGCAGAGCGCGCGCATCGTCAACAACGGCGGTCACATTCGCATTGAGGACAGTTTTGTGATTGTTCGCGACAGCGAGATTTCGGGCAATCGCATGCCCTACGGTTCAGCCATCGACATTACCCTGTCGCGTGGCGGCGGCGACAGCCCCTTCAGCGATGTTGTGATCGTCAACAACCGCATTCTCAACAACGCGCTGGTGGCAGGAACTGCGCCGCTGCGCGTCACGAACCTGAGTTTCGAGCGTCCGGCGCGCATTGAGATTGAGCAAAACCTGCTGGTCGGCGCCGCCGGACCAAACCTGGCGCTTTTCACCAATGCGCAACTGATGGGGAATGTGCGATGCAACACGTTGATCGGCGGCGCAAATGGGCTGAGCCTGCGCAGCGATGCGCCGCCGAATCTCAGCCCAATGCTCAACATCCGCGATAACGCCATCGAAGCCCACGAGCCGCCGAATAACCCGTTCTACCGCCAGTTCAATATTGGCAAGGGCGCCACCAGCGACCTGCCGCTCACCATGACAAACAACTGGTGGGAACTCCCCAGTGGACCGTATGAGCCGGCAGCGAACCCGGAGGGACGCGGCGAAGCCGTTGGACCGAACATCGCCTTTTTGCCCTGGTTGCCGGAGCGCCCGGCGTGCGCGCCGCGGTTTTGAGTCATTCAGGAGGAACAACGCCAATGGTCAGGAGGATGTTGGCATACACCCGCCGCTCGCCGGTAGCGATGACCAGCGCCGTATCCGGGGCGCGCGCCGCGTCGTAGAAGGCGAAGCGACCCAGCGGTTGCAGCGCGAGATGCGGCAGCAGGGCGCGGAACTCGGCAAAGATGGCGGGTTCCGCACCGGCATCGGGAACCATGACGTGGGCGGCTTCGATGGGAATGGCGTCAACCAGCACCGCCAGCACATTAGTCACTGTGAGCATGCCAGGCGCCAGATTGAGGTAGACCCGTTGTGCGCCAGACGGCGCGCCGGTAGCGAAGGGATAGTTTCCGTCAGCGATCAATACCTGCGATCCGTGGCCCGCACCTCCCAGAGCGGCAAGGATCTGGGGGTGGATCAGTTTGTAGCGCAGCATATGCTCCTCTCTGCACAGTCCAGCACTGGACGAACCCGACACGCAGCATGGCGCAGATCGCGTCTTTGAACATCTCAATTGGGCATACGCCGCTGCCCGTCCCCTGAGCCTGTCGAAGGGACGGGCGGCAGCGTGCATCCTCAGCCCTGAGCCTTGTCGAAGGGGCGCAGGATGCACACCGCTGGCGGCGTACCGGAATACATCCTCATCAACGCGGCTTACGAGGCATCAACCGGCAGGCGACGGCGCAACTCTTCAAGTTCGCGCTGCGCCGCGATCAGTTGCTGGCGCAGGTGCAGAATCACCTCCACACCCGCCAGATTGACGCCGAGATCATCAATCAGACGCTTGATAAACCGGATCTGTTCAATGTCGCTTTCAGTATAGCGACGAATATTGCCACGGGTGCGCTGTGGCCGGATGAGCCCGCGCCGCTCATACAGGCGCAGGCTTTGCTCATGCATGCCGCACAACGCAGCCGCAGACTTGATGGTATAGTAGCGCTGCTTCATGGCATGCGTCGCTCCTATCGCGCCAGTGCGCGCAGCTGCTCGACGAGTTCGCGCTCACGCGGCGAAAGACTGGTTGGCAACGATACTTCGAGCGTCACATACATGTCACCGCGCGTTTGCGCATCGCGCAGGCGCGGCATGCCCTGACCGCTGACCCGCATGACTTTTCCGTTTTGCGTCCCGGCTGGCACCTTAAGCGTGACCGTCTTGCCTCCCATCGCTGGCACCTTCACCTCGCCGCCCAGGAGCATCGTATACAGATCAACCGGAACCCGAATGGAGAGATCGTCGCCGCGGCGCTCAAAGCGCGCATGTGGCAAGACATTGATCACCAGATACAGATCGCCACGCGAATCGCCGCCGATGCCAGGAGCGCCCTCACCGGCGATCCGCACCCGCGACCCGGTATCGACGCCTGGCGGAATCCTGACGGTGATCGAGCGCATCGCGCCATTCGGCGATTGAGTATGCAGAATGCGCTGCGTGCCGTTGAAGGCTTCTTCGAGCGTAATATCCACCGGTTGCTCGATATCCTGACCTTTCGCGCGGTAGGTGACGCTGCTGCGCCCGCCGCGCCCGCCCCCGCCGCCAAAGAGGGTCTCGAAGATATCGGCAAAATCGCCTGCGCCAAAACCGCCAAAATCGGGGATGTCCTGGTATCGCTGCCAGTCGCGCCCGAACCGGTCGTACTTTGCGCGCTTCTCCTGGTCGGAAAGCACCTCATATGCCTCGTTGATCTCCTTGAAGCGCGCTTCGGCGGCTTTGTTGCCGGGATTGATGTCGGGGTGATACTGGCGCGCAAGTTTGCGGTAGGCCTTCTTGATCTCCGCGTCGGTCGCATTCCGGTCAACGCCTAATATATCGTAGTAATCCTTGAACGCCATTGATGCGCTCTCCGCACTACAGTCATGTCTCACGACGCCTGCGCCCGATGGCGAGCGCGGGCTTCGACAGGCTCAGCCCACGCCAACAATTATATGAACTTGAGTATGGCATTGTCAAGGTTGGAGTTTGACAAATGGCATTTTCTGAGGTATCATGATATGCGCTGACAGGAATGTCAGCGCCCGCATGCCGAAGTGGCGGAACTGGCAGACGCGCTACGTTCAGGGCGTAGTGAGGGTGACCTCGTGGGAGTTCAAATCTCCCCTTCGGCACCAGCAGCAGGGGCGAGATTCTCGCCCCTGCTCCCACGATGGGGGATAGTTTAACGGTAGAACGCCTGACTCTGGATCAGGTAGTTGGGGTTCGAGTCCCTGTGCCCCAGCCAACAATTTTCGTGATACACGCCGATCTTGACAATGGAGTCAGATCGGCGTTGTTGTTTGCTGATCAATCCGAAAATGCGGG
>DAOTWI010000610.1:0-6417 GCA_034436075.1 Roseiflexus sp. | reverse complement strand
GTGTTCGACGAACCGCACCCGCTCCGCTTCAGTCGCGATCAGTTCGCCGATTATCTGGATGTGGCGCTGCGCTGGCTCGTCGCGGCGCACCAGCGCGACCCGCAGGCGATCTACCCGATGATTACCTGGAATTGCCTGCCGCGTAGCGGCGCGACCATTGCGCATGGGCACATGCAGATGTCGCTGGCGCGCGACATGCACTACACCCGCCCGGAACTCTGGCGGCGCGCTGCGTTCCAGTATGGCGATTCCGCGCGCTACTTTTCCGATCTCGTCGCTGTGCACGCCAGCCTGGATCTGCTGGTTGCCGCCACGCCAGCAGGTCACATCTTCGCTCATCTGACGCCGCTGCGCAACCGCGAAGTCGTGGCGTTGCTGCCGCCAACCAACGACGCGACTGCGCTCGTCGAGCGATTGACGTCGCTCCTCTACCCTGCACTGCGAACGATGATCGAGCGCCACCACATGCGCGCTTTCAATGTCGGCATTGCGCTGCCGCCCTTCATCGACGAAACCGGCGCCTGGAGCGGCGTACCGGTCATTGCGCGCCTTGCTGACCGCGGACCGGCGCTGAATGCCCGCAACGACTGGGGCGCGATGGAACTGTTCGCCACCGGGTGCGTTACCGTCGATCCGTTTGAAGCGGCCGCAGCGTTGAGACAAGTGGAGGCGTGAGAGACAAAGCGCATCGATTGCACAAAAGGAGAGACGTTGCATTGCAACGTCTCCCCCGGCAACGTCTCCCCCGGCAACGTCTCCCCCGGCGCCCCGCGACTCACTCCGGTCTCGTTCCGAGCGTCACGTCGAGTGACAGTTGCTCGCCATTGCGCAACACATCGAGCGTGACGACATCGCCCGGTTTGTACTCCAGCAACAGGGCGCGCAGTGACTGGCCAGGACCGATTGGCTTGCCGTTGACTTTTGTGACAATATCACCGCTGCGCAAACCGGCGCGCGCCGCCGGTCCGCCCTGCTCGACGGCGGCAATCAGCGCGCCAGCATTGACTGGCAGATTGTTGTCGAGCGCCAGCATGGCGTCAATCGTGCCAAAGCGCACCCCAAGGAACGGATAGACGACTTTGCCGTTGGCGATCAATTGCTCACTCACCCGCTTCGCAATCGAACTTGGCACCGCAAACCCAAGCCCTTCGACTGGCGCCGACCCCAAACCGCTGCCACGCACGACCAGGGTATTGATCCCGACTACTTCACCGCGCAGGTTGATCAGCGGACCGCCGCTGTTGCCGCTATTGATCGCTGCATCGGTCTGGATCAATCCTTCGGGCGCATCGGCGCCGAGCGAACGATTGAGCGCGCTCACCACGCCGACGGTCACTGTATTGCGAAAATCACCGAGCGGGCTGCCAATTGCAATGACCGTTTCACCGGGCTGGAGCGCGTCGGAGTCGCCGAACGTCGCCACACCAGGCACAGACCCATCGACCTTGACGACGGCGAGATCCATCAGCGGATCGGCGCCAATCAGGGTCGCATCGCGGCGCGAACCATCGTAGAAGATCACCGACAGCGAACGATACCCTTCAATGACGTGATTGTTGGTCAGAATGTATCCATCCGGGCTGATAATGACCCCCGAACCGCTGCCGCGGCGCACCGACCCGCCGGGTTGATCCGGCAACGGAAACGGCAGATCGCCAAGCAGCGGCGACCCCTGCGAACCGGATGCCAGCGTATTCACCACCGTCACAACCGCTGGCGACACCTTTTGCACCACCTCCACGACCGGTGAAGCGGCTGCGGGCGCTGCGGGCGCCGTGGTTGGCAGGGGAGCGTCAGCGGCTTGGGGCATAGCAGTGGGTGCGGGCATCGACGCCGGGATCGGCGCCGGATTTGATGGCTGTGCTGCAACACGTTCGATCTGCTGCTGGGTCACATACCATGCGACGCCTCCTCCTGCCAGTGCGCCGATGATGGCGCCTATCACCAGTGTGACGACCATGCCGAAGATCAGGGCATATTTCGTTCCACGCTCCATAGAGCGACCTCCTTTGTGTTCTGTTTTCAGAAGTACAGTATGCACCCGGCATGTAAATCACATGTTAGACCTGCATAAGAAACTGCTAAGTCTTGAGCATCGATAGTAAACGCATATTCGCTGGTTGGCGCAGCACTGCTCATGCGGTATAATGTGGAAAAATGCGTCCTATTCCGGCCGCCTCCGCGATAGACGATCGATGTCTGACTGATGGAAGAAATCCTGATCATCGACGATAGCAAGCAGATCTGCTCCATGCTTGCTGAGTATGTCTTGCCGGAGCTCGGCTACGCCTCCATCATTGCACACACCGGTCGCCAGGGACTCAACCGCCTGCGCCAGCGCACGCCCGATCTCATTTTGCTCGACCTGCAACTGCCTGACATCAGCGGTCTCGATCTGTTGCGTCTGATTGCTCAGGAAGGGTACGATGTTCCGGTCATCCTGATGACGGCGCATGGATCGGAGGCGATTGCCGTCGAGGCCTTTCGGCTTGGAGCGCGCAATTACCTGATCAAGCCGTTCAGCGAGACAGAAGCGCAGGCGGCGATCGATCAGGCGTTGCGCGAGCGACGTCTCAGGCGCGAAAAAGAGCAACTGACGCGCAATCTGCGCCAGCGTGTGCAGGAATTGACCGTTCTGTACTCCATCGGCAAGTCGGTCAGTTCTCTGCTCGACCTCGAGGAATTGCTGGTGCGTATTGTTGAAGCCGGGGTCTACATTACGCGCGCCGAAGAAGGGTTTCTGTTGCTGCGCGACTCAAACGCCAACGAACTCTATCTGCGCGCCGCGAAGAACCTTGGCGAGCAGCGCGCGCAGAAGTTGCGCATGCCGATCGACGACAGCCTTGCCGGTCAGGTCATCCGCACCGGCAAGCCGATCCGCCTTGATAAAGCTGGCGCCGGGGCGCAGTTGAAAGTCATCACTGGTTTCCTGGTGCGCGCGATCCTGCAGGTGCCGCTCATGGTCGGCAATCAGGTGATCGGCGTGCTGGCCGTCGACAATCAGCAATCGGAGCGCACCTTCAGCGAAAATGACCAGTATCTGCTGTCGGCGCTCGCGGATTATGCCGCGATTGCCATCGACAACGCGCGCCTCTATCAACAGGTGAAACAGAGCGAACTGCGCTATCGCGATCTGTTCGACAACGCCAACGACCTGATCTTCACCCTTGACCGCCAGTTCAATATTCGCAGCATCAACAAAGTCGGTCCCGCCGTCACAGGATATGCGTGCGACACTCTGATTGGACGCCCATTGCGCGATATGATCTTCGACGATGCGTGGACGCCAGTCGAGCGACTGCTCACCGATGTCCTCAAGGGACGGACGGTGCCGCCATTCGAGTTGCAGTTCCGGCGCCACGACGACGAGGCGGTGGTGCTTGAAGTCAGCGCGCGGTTGATGCGCGATGGCGACCGTTCTGAGGCGATCCACTGCATCGCGCGCGACCTGACTGAACGCCGCCGCCTCGAAGAGCAACTCATCAAAGCCGAAAAACTCTCCGCCATCGGGCAACTTGTCGCCGGCGTCGCGCACGAAGTCAACAATCCGCTGACCAGCATCAGCGGCTATACCCAACTGATGCTGCGCGACACCAACCTGTCGCCGGGGATTCGTGAGGATTTGCAACACATCAATACGCAGGCGGAGCGCGCGGCGCGCATCGTGCAGAACCTGCTGATGTTCGCCCGCGAACATAAGCCGCAGCGCACGCTTGTCAATGTCAATCAGGTGCTGCAAAGCACGCTGACCCTGCGCGCCTACCAGTTGCGCGTCGATAATATCACCGTCGTAACCGATTTCGCGCCCAATCTGCCGCAGACGATCGCCGATCCGCATCAATTGCAGCAAGTGTTCCTCAATCTGATCAACAATGCGCACCAGGCTATGACCGAACGCGGCGACAGAGGAACGCTGACGCTGCGCACGTCGGTTGAACCATGCGCCAGCGAAGGCGGTCGTGACGAGTCGTGCATCCGTATTGCCGTAAGCGATACCGGCGTTGGCATTTCGCCACGCAATCTGAGTCGCATTTTCGATCCGTTCTTCACCACCAAGCCCATCGGTCAGGGTACAGGGCTGGGTCTGTCCATCTGCTTCGGCATCATCCACGAGCACCACGGACGCATCTGGGCGGAGAGCGAAGTTGGGGTCGGCACGACGATGTACGTCGAATTGCCGCTCATCCATGATTATGAGGCGGCGCTCGATGCGCTCGACGCTCCGGCGCAAGCCATCGTTGAGGATGAACCGGAAGCCGAAGAGACCAACGGCGGCGCTGCGATCCTGGTGGTTGATGATGAAGAGGCGGTCAGCGCACTGCTGGCGCGGTTGTTGACCGATCTCGGACATCGCCCGACCACCGTCGCCAGCGGGGAAGCGGCGCTCGATGCAATTGCGCAGCACTCATTCGATCTGGTTCTGACCGATATCAAAATGCCCGGCATGACCGGCTTCGAACTGTACCAGCACATCAAACAGCGTGATCCACACCTGGCGCAACGCATCATTTTCATCACCGGCGATACCATCACTGCATCCACGCAGGCGCGCCTGGCGCAAACCGGCAATCCCTACATCGCCAAACCGTTTGCGGTCGAGCGCCTCGAAGCGCTGGTGAACGCCTGTCTCGCGTCACAATCGGCGAATCAACTGCCAGCGCCCTGAAGCGCATCGTGTGATCAGGCGTCCAACCGCGCAGCGCGGCTCTGTTGTGATGGGTTCCAAATGGTTGCACGCAAACCGCTGGTGTGTGCGATAATGCAGATCACTATTCCGGGTCGTACATCGTGTGAGGGGTTCGGATCGTGGAGCCAGTTGCAGAACTCGCAGTCGATAATCGCCAGGGTGCGGCTCAAATCGCAGAACGCGCCGCCGACCTGATCACGCGCCGGGCTGAAGCGATCGGATCGGTGTCGCCGCAGGAGTTTCGCCGCACACTCTACGATTTTGGCTGGTCGCTCATTCGGGCGCAACCGGTGATGGCGCCGCTGGTCAATCTGGTCAATCGGGTGTTGTGGGCTATCGAAGATCGGCAAACGCGGCACGATCTGGTGCGCGCGGTTGCGGAAACAACCGAAGAGTTCAAGCATCAGTTGCGCCAGCACGCGCTCTATGTCGCCGAAGGCGCACTGGCGCTGATTTCAGACGGCATTACAATTGTGACGCTGTCGTACAGCACCACGGTTCAACACGCGCTGCGCCACGCCCAACGCGCTGGCCGGCGCTTCCGCGTCGTTTGCGGCGAGTCGCGCCCGATTCTCGAAGGACGGCAGACCGCAGCCATCCTGGCAGAGTGCGGCATTCCCACGCAACTGGTCATCGATGCCGAGTTGCCAGCCCATATTGCGCAGGCGCAGTTGGTGCTCGTCGGCGCCGATATGTTAAGCATCTCGGGGCTGGTCAACAAAATTGGAACGTATGGCATGGCGCTCACGGCTCGCGTCCAGCAGGTTGGATTCTATGCGCTCTGCGGCAGCGAGAAGTTCTTGATTCCTGGCTTTCGCCAGTTGGAGCAACTCGACCGCCCGCGCAGCGAAATCTGGGCGGAAGCGCCCCAGAGCGTCCATATTTGCAATCGGTATTTCGATCTGACGCCACTCGAACTGCTGTCGGGGATCGTGACGGAACGCGGCATTCTGCCGGTCGCAGCCGTGGAAGCGTGGCTGGCGTCGACCCGCCTGCATCCGGCGCTGGCGCGTGAGCCTGCCCAGCAAACGGCGAAACTATGCCCTTGACGTAGAACCTTTGTTCTAGTATAATGACTCCACCTCAGTCGCAACAGAACAATGATCGCCCTGCGTCCGCCGCTCATGCGCTGGCGAGCGCGTGGCGCTTATTGTCGCATGGACATGCAGGGAGCTACGTCATGGCAGTCACAAGCCGAAGCATTCATACCGGTCGTCGCATCTGGAGTCGCAACCGGCGCATCCAGCGAACGACGCACGCCGTGCTGTATGGTGTGGCGCTGGCGCTGGGCGCGCTGGCGGCGTATGTGCTGATTGGCGCATTCATTGGGCGAATCAATGTGTTGCTCGATGATGTGCGCTATGGCTACCCGCGCACCATGCACGTTCAGGCGTTCGTCGGTCATGAAGAGGGGTCGGGTCAACCGACGCATCTGATTGCGATGAATCTCGACCGGCAGGTGGTGGTGCTGGAACTGCCAGGAGGCGATCCAGCGCGGGTGCGCTCGATCACCGGTCCGTACCTGTTCGGCGCCGATGAACACCTGACGCCGGTCATCATCGGCGTCAGCGATGTCGACGGCGATGCCCTGCCCGATCTGTTGCTCGATGTCCGGCGCGAGCGGATTATCTACCTGAACCGCGATGGTGGATTCCGCCTGCCAACACCCGAGGAGCATGCGCGGCTGGTAAAGACTGCGCGTCCATGAGCGACCTTGATCCAGATACGCA
>DAOTWI010000609.1:0-4613 GCA_034436075.1 Roseiflexus sp. | reverse complement strand
TTGCCGATGGGCGCCGCGCCGCCGCGTTGCCGGGGGGCGCGGCGCCGCTGCGCCCCTACTTAACCTTCAACTTTCCCGTCTTCACCCTGTTCCTGTCGTTCTCTCCGTTTTTTGAACTCTTCGACCATTTTCGCCGCCGATTCCTGACCGCGCCGCATTTCGCCCGCGCGCGCGCCCGTAAGCAACGACGCCACGGCGTAGAGCAGAAGCGCCACGGCAAGGAAGCCGAGCACTATCTGGATGATGCCAAACTCGGCGCCGGTCGCCAGCGCGAGATTGAGTGCCGCAAATGCGAGAAACGCCGTTGCGCCCAGAACGTATGCGCGGCGCGTCATTGGCCGGCCAACCGTAGCATGCGCCTGATATGCCAGAATGCCTGCGAAGATGAGCGCGACGATCAGACGAAGGACCCACTCATTCATGCGTGCTCTTCTCCTCTGTTACGACTGTGTGTTCTCAATCCGTGGTGATCGATCTCCTTCCTCCCTCCTCACAACTGCATCTTCGCATTGATCCCTGGTCTTCAGCATGCTCCTTTCACGAACGCACTTTTGCATGCAGGCGTGCGAGCTCCTCAGGAATGATCGCTTCGTCAAGTTTCTGGAACAGCGGCGAAGGGGGTTGGATCGGTTGCCCTGGCGCCAGGACGCTGACCCCCCAGGCGCCAGCGCTCGCGCTGTAGTCGCCGGTCAGGACGAGACGCAGCGAGCCATCCGGCGCCGTCGCGTCTTCGACGTGCGGTTGCGGCGCGATGGTTCCGTTGTAGCCGAGCAGTTCGTGCAACCGCTGGCTGCTGAATGGCAAAAACGGGCAGAACAGCACCTTGAGCGTATCGACCGTGCGCAATGCCACAAACAGGACGGTCGCAGCGCGCTCCTGGTCGCTCTTGACGAGTTTCCACGGCTCCTGGTCGCTGAGATACTGGTTCGCCGCCTGCGCCAGCGCCAGCGCCTCGTTCAGCGCCGCACGCAGTTTGACCCCTTCGAGCAGCGTCGTGACGCTCTCGAATGTCTGCTGCGTTGCGGCAATCAACTGGCGATCGGCGTCGGTCAGTGCGCCGGGTTGCGGAACGACGCCAAAAGTGCGGTGAGTGATGCTGAGCACCCGGTTCGCCAGGTTCCCCCACGTCGCCACCAGTTCGCTGTTGACCCGCTGGACGAAATCCGCCCAACTCCAGTTGCTGTCGCGCGTTTCCGGTCCGTTGGCGATCAGGTAGTAGCGAATCGAATCTGGTTGATACCGATCCTCAATCTCCGGCGCCCAGAGCGCCCAGTTGCGGCTTGTGCTCATCTTGTCGCCTTCGAGGTTGAGGAACTCGTTGGCGGGCACGTCATACGGCAACGCCAGATTGCCATAGCCAATCAGCATTGCGGGCCAGATGATCGTATGGAAAGGAATGTTGTCCTTGCCAATAAAATAGTACGAGCGCGCCGGCGCTGATCCATCGGGCAGGCACACCCACCAGTCTTTCCAGGCATCCGGCGCCCCGGTGCGCTCCGCCCATTCAACCGACGCCGAGTAATAGCCAATCACCGCATCGAACCAGACATAGATGCGCTTGTCTTTGAACGCCGGATCATCGACCGGCACCGGTATGCCCCACTCCAGGTCGCGGGTGATGGCGCGCCCGCGCAACCCTTCGCGCAGCCAGTTCTGGGTGAAGAGCAGCGTATTCGCGCGCCAGTAACTCCGGTCAACGCTCTCGAGCCAGGCGCGCAACTGCGGTTCGAGTTTCGCCAGGTCGAGGAAGAAATGCTCCGTTTCGCGGAAGGTGACCGGTGCGCCGTCGAGCACCGAACGCGGCGCGATGAGGTCCTGCGGATCGTGCAGATGCCCGCAACTGTCGCACTGATCGCCGCGCGCGCGCGGATAGCCGCAGTTCGGACAGGTTCCTTCAACGAACCGGTCTGGCAGGAAGCGTCCCAGCGTTTCGGAATACGAGCCAACCATCGTTTCTTTGTAGAGGTAGCCGTTTTCCAGCAACCGCAGGAACATATCAGTCGTCACCCGATAGTGATTGTCGGTATAGGTCTGCGTAAACAGGTCGAACGAAATGCCAAGCGTCTGAAACGTTTTGAGGAACGTTGGATGGTAGCGCCGGATGACGTCCTGCGGTGCGATGCCTTCGCGTTCAGCGGCAATCGTAATCGGCGTGCCGTGGCAATCGGAACCGGAGACCATCAGCGTCCGGTTCCCGCGCAAGCGATGGTAGCGCGCAAAGACATCCGCAGGCAGATACGCGCCCGCGATATGTCCGACGTGAAACGGACCATTGGCGTAGGGCCAGGCGACCGAAACCAGAATGTTGTCGGGCATAGAGGACCTCTGACTTTCTATGCTCTGTGCAAGGATAGGCGAAATCCGGCGATTATGCAACCCGCAATACAAAAGCCGTGGGCGCTTTCGCTGCCCACGGCCCGCGTTTCACCGTACAGATCGGCTTACCCTGGCGACACGCAGACCGCAGGCAACGCCATACGCATCCCCGAAACGCGCATTGCGCCGGGGCGGCGGGCGGTGTGCATGTCTCGCAGAGTTTGCATGGTTTTCGATGCGTTCTTATGACGAATTGATATAGCGGGAGTATAGCACGTCCGGCAGAGGATAGTCAATCGGTGTAGTGGTAGCGCGCTTGAAGAACATCGATCCGGTCGTCGCTGACGACATACACCAGACAATGTTCTTGCGTGATCCGCCGCGACCATACATCTGCACCCAGATACTTGAGCGGTTCTGGCTTGCCAATCCCGGTGAATGGGTCACGTAGAACGGCTTCGATCAATGCCAGGATGCGCAATGCGGTTCGCCTGTCCTTCTCGACCCAGTAACGGAGATCATCACGAAACTCTGGTTGAAACACAGCGTCTCGTTGTGTTTCCTGTGCCGGGAGATTCTTACTCGTTCTCGGCAAGTCCTACCTCGCGGCGCAGGTCATCAACAGATTGCGGCGTTCCACTGCGCTGCCGCGCCCGCGCAAGCGCGGCGAGCAAACGCTCTGCATTGGCAGGCGAACGGAGGAGATGCACGGTTTCGAGCAGGCTCTGCAACTCGTCGGCGGCTATCAGGGCGACATCCTCGGCGCCACGGCGTTGTATGATGACAATATCGCGATTGTTGACCACGTCATCGAGCAACGCCGCCAGCCGGGCGCGCGCCTGCGTGTAGGTTGTCTGAACAGGCATGCTGATCTCCTGAACATCTATTGTACAGAAATACTGTACAATGCGTCCTGATCGTTGTCAAGTTCTCAGAACGCTTAACAATCCCTTGATGACAAACGCTATGCGACGTGGTAGCATTATGACGACTGATAATGCACAGCATCGTTGCCTATGCACTTTGCCCGATATCTCGAGCGCCTCAGAACCACCCTCCCATGCGGCGCAACCCTGTATGTTTTCAGTCCGGATGGGATCGTTTATGCCGTGAGTAGGGAGGGTATCCGTCGCCTGGATCCAACCCAGCGCGCGGAGGATTGCACCGATATGCTGCGGTTCATTGACAGCGGGCAGTACACGCAGTATCTGATCGGTTCCGCCAAAACCTCGGATAAGAACCCGGCAAACGCCACCTATAAACTTGGGTTTGTTCGACCGCACAGTGCCTTCACGCCGCATGCTCACGGTGCGGAGCACTTCGTGCTGAGCATGGGGTATGCGTCGTGCGGGTTGTACGACCACGAGCGCGAAGCGGTCGCTCACGTGCGATTGATTCCCGGCTCGCTGCTCCACATTCCGGCGCTGATGCCGCATTCATTCAACAACCGCGCCGACGATCCGCTGCCGCTGGTCATCGCCAACACCGGCATGGGCATTGACCATGACGACTACGCGATCACGGCGGCGATGGCGGAAGAACGCGCCCGTGGCGGCGATGAAGCCGCAGCGCGGCTGGTCACGGCGCTGCGGCAGCTGGAAGCGGAAATGGCGGTTGATCGTGTCCACGTCGAAGTGTCGCTGCGCGAGCGCCTGGCGATGCTGCTGCGGCGACTTGCAGGCATACTGGAGGGAGGCGCCTGAATGAAATGCCCGCATTGCCTTGCTGAACTGAAATACCATGAGCGCCGCAACAAGAAGTGCCCGCAGTGCCAGAAGCGATTCGCTCTGGAGCCGCGGGAAAACACGTTGAAGATGAGCGACCTGCGGCTGCGCGGACTCGCTGACCGTCTGAGCCATCAGGGGACGTATCGCTACACGCCGGCGCAACTGGCGCACTTTGCCATCCGGCGCGAACTGGAACCTGTGCTCAAGAAAGGGTTCTCGTGGTCGGAACCGTCGGCATTGGTCGCTGCGGTCATTTTTGGCTTCGTCTTTCTGATTGTTTTCTCGTGTATGCTCTTTGGTATTCTGGAGGCGCGCTCGTTATCTTCGGCGGTTATTGCACTCGTTGCTGGCGCTTTTATCGGGTTGATGCCGGTAGGCATCTATTATAGGGTAGCTCAATCATCGAACCAGTACCGGCGCCTGTTGCCGGCGCTGGAGTCTTTTAGGATGACATACGTCTCACCCTGGGTAGGTGTTCACGGACCGCTGCCCGGGCGGGTGACCGATCAGGAGATTGCTGCGCTGCGCCAGGTTCAGTTGCCGCCGTGGCGGGCGCGCGCTGTGATCGCC
>DAOTWI010000608.1:0-4841 GCA_034436075.1 Roseiflexus sp. | reverse complement strand
CCGCGCCCAGGTCGTTCGGCGGTATGGCACGAGGCGAGAGGCGAGAGGTGGAACGGTGGAAGGTTGAAAGTGGAACTGCCCCTTGGTGCACCTTCGTGTCCTTGGTGGATGGGAGCGGCAAGAGGCCAGAGGCAAGAGGCAAGAGGCAAGAGGCGCGAGGTGAAACGGTGGAAGGTGGAAGGTGCGAAGGCGGAAGGTGGCTCTCACTTCTCACTTCTCAGAACCCCTACCCTCGTTCGAGCGCAATTTCGGAAGCCGACTCATTGTACGGCGCCTGACGTTGCCAGCGCCTGCCGAGCAACCCCGCCCGACCGACATACCAGATCATCGTACCGAGGCGGACGCCGAAGCGATCAATGAAATACTGCCGACCGCGGCTGATTCGATAATGCTCACGGGCGCGCGCGATCAGTGCTGCAATCTCAGCCGACTCTTCGTCGCCGATGGGCGCTTCCGCATCCTTTGGCACAAAGAAGCGCACTTCGTCGAGCCCAAAGGTTGCCGACATATCAACGACCGCCGGGATCGAGGGATACTGCGGATCGAGGGCGATGTGCCCATTGACGCGCATCCCCAGCTCACGCGCCCGCTGCACCGCATCGATCAGCGCATCGCGCTCGCGTTTTGCATCGAGGACCGAGAGCGCAGCAAACTCAAACGTCAACGCCTCGCAACCGGTACGGTGCATAGATTCTATCAGGCTATGGGTGAGGTGCGTATGCGCGACGCGACCTTCCCATTTGACGCCCAGGTGCATACGCGAGAGTTGCGACAAAAAGGCGTACAGCCAGTCACAATCGTCGGTGAGCGCCAACCCGTCCAGAAGAACATGGCGCACGCCGTGTTCCTGGACGATGGATCGCAGTTCGGCGCCCAGCAACGCCGGCTGGCGAAACGCGCGTACGCCATCTCTGGCAACGCGCCCAACCAGGACAGGCGTGCGCAACTCACCCTCTGGCGTGATCAGCGGATACTGCTCGAGCGGCAGCAAATGACGGGCAGGGAAGGGCAGGCTGTCGAGCGAATCGTCGAGCGCTAGCAGCGCACATGCAACCAGATTCCTGGCATCGGACGCATGCAGCAGTAATCGATTGAGTTCAGCGAGCGCCCGCGATGCCAGCCATGGAGGAAGATGAGTGCGCACTCCCAACGTCAGCGGCAACACCAGACCAGCAGTTCTCAATCGTTCAGCGATCACCGTCGCATCTGCGGCGTCATCGGCGGCGACAATCGTGATCTGCGGCCGAAATGCGCGGATTGCGTCCAACTGGCTCGCCTGCGGGTCACTGCGATGCAACGCCAGATCATACACACGAACAATATGGCGCTGCTGCTCGAGAAATGCAGCCAGGTAGCACAACGGCAGGGGAGGCGTTGTGCACGACTCATCCAGAGGAGGAAGAGCGACCAGAGCGATTTTCACGACTCCCTCAACCACAGAACACTGGCGATGACCGTATCCGTGCCAGGCTGATCAGAGTATAGCCTCAATTGTTGAGGAGTGAATGAATACCCTGCTTTTACTGGTAAAAGAAATGTAACCCGTCCGTTCATGCACCTTCATTCGAGAGCCAGCGGCAACGTGAACGTAAATGTTGTTCCGACGCCTTCTTCGCTTTCGACCCAGATGCGTCCGCCGTGACCTTCGACGATTTGCTGGCAGATTGCCAGACCCAGCCCCATATTGGTTCCGTGGGCGCGGCGATGTTTTGCTACCTGATAGAAGCGCTGAAAGATCTTTCCCAGTTCACTGGACGGAATGCCCACGCCTGTATCGGAAACGCGCACGCGCACTTCCTGATCGGACACCTCAGCGGACACCCTGATCGTCCCGCCGGCTGGCGTCGCCTTGATCGCATTTTCAATCAGATTGGTCAACACCTGACCGATGCGCTGGTTATCGAACCGGCACAATGGCAGACCCGGCGTCTCATTGACAAGCGACAGTTGGTGTTGTTCAGCCTGCAAGCTCAACCGGTTCACCGTTCCCGCGATGAGCAGTGACAGATCGCCGACATCAGGACTCAGCGCCAGGCGTCCGGCTTTGAAGCGGTTGTATTCCAGCAGTTCGGACACGCGCCCGCTCAACTGTTCAATCTGATCGTCAGCCATCGAAAGGAAATCCTGCTGCAACGGCGTCAACGGACCTGCGCGTCCTTGCAACACCAGTTTGACGAAGCCATTGAGAGTATGGAGTGGATTGCGCAATTCGTGCGACACCATTGAGATGAAATCCATGCGCGCGCGTTCTTCCGCTTTGTGATCGGTGATGTCGTGCAGCACAATCGCTGTCAGGTCGGGCAGATCATCGTTGGTGCGCACCCGTGACGCGACAGCCTGGTAGACGACGCATCCCTCCTCACACTCCGGGTCGCCGACGATCCATTCAGGTGATGCAACCGGTCGCCCGTCGTTGGAGAGACGGCTCGCCAGTTCACGCATCCGTTCCAGCCAGGGCTGCGGCGCCGAGGCGTCGTTGAGGAGCGCCTGCCCAACCGGGTTAGCCAGCACGACATTGTTCTCGGTGTCGAGCACGACCAGTCCGTCGTTGATGTCGCGGAGCACCGCCTGGAGCAGGTGCTGCTGCCGGCGCAGCCGGCTGTGCAGCTCGGCGTTGCCGATGGCGATGCCGGCCTGAGCGGCGAATGCCGCAAGATGGCGCGCATCGCTGCTGGAGAATGCCGCGAACGTCGCACTCACCACGGTGAGCGCGCCGCGTGGTGGACCATCGCCAACGAAGAGTGGAACACAGATGATTGAACGCAACCCGATCCTGCTCATATCTCCCAGATCAGGGTCGAGCGCCGAGTCGGCAACGACGGCTGGCGTTTGATCACGCATCACGCGCCGAATGAGCGGTTCGACCCACTGCGCCTGGAGTTGACCATCACGCGCATACATGCGATTGTCCAGCGAACCGTCGATCTTCAGCGTTAAGACGACCGCGTGGGTGCGTTCGCCGCCAAACGTCTGCACGGTGCTATCCAGGATCTGTTCCAGCACATCGTCGAGACTAAGGGTGCTGGTAATGGCGCGCAACCCTTCTTCGAGCGCGTGGCGCTCGCGCATGCGCATACGGAGTTCATTCGCCAGATGCTCGAGTTCCTCAACGCGCGCTTCGCGCGTATTCCGCTCGCGTTGCAGGTCGCTCCGCAACTGATGGATCGATGTTTTCTGCCGCGCACTCGCCATAATCGCAACGATGCCGCATCCCAGACTGCCCGCAAGAACGCCAGCCGCGCCCCACTGCTCGCCTGCCGTCAGCGCCGCATTGCCAGCGCGATTGAGCAACAACTGATACAAAAAGAGCGGTCCCAGCACAAACAGGATCATGGTTGTCGCCGGGTTGCGCCCATACCCGGATACGGCGCGCCACGCGATGAGCACATACACTGGCAGGAAGTGCAGCAGCGACGTGGCATTGCTGATTACGACAATGCTCAACACGGCATCGACCAGGATCGACGCCCAATCAGCGTGCAGTGATCGCGCGATATTTCCAGAAGGACGACCCTGCGCCATCCAGAACAATGCCAGGTGGATTGATGCATACCCGATCAGCGCCACCCAGAATATGTCGGGAAGCGCGGCAAGCGATAGCCACAGGGCAAGCGCAAGGGCAGGCACAGGCGCAAACAGATGCGTCAAATGTTCGCGGCGCTCAGCCAACCAGTAGGGCAACTGACGGGTCAGGGTCTCTCCAGCGATCATGGCTGCATCCTCACGATATGAGCGAACACGCACGGCGCACAGGACAACGACCTTATGCTTCGAATTTGTACCCCAGGTTACGGACGGTCAACACATGCCGGGGATGCTCAGGGTCGCGCTCAATCTTTGTGCGCAGGCGGCGAATGTAGACTGCCACCAGATTGCTTTCGCCTTCGTAGTCGTAGCCCCAGACCTTATTCAGAATCTGGCTGGTATTCAACACCCGCCCGGAGTTTTTCATCAAGTAATAGAGCAGACGAAACTCCAGCGGCGTCAGTTCGATCATCCGTCCATCAGCAAACAACACTTTATGTTCAACCGGGTCGAGCGTGATGTCTCCCTGGCTCAGGCGCGCCGAGGGATTGAGCATATCGCTGTTGCGTCGCCGCAACACCGCTTCGACCCGCGCCAGCAACTCCGACGGCTCGAACGGCTTGACCAGGTAATCATCGCCGCCGATCTGCAATCCTGTCACCCGATCCTGTAATTGCGAACGCGCAGAAAGGAAGATGATCGGGACATCCGACGTGCGACGGATCTGCCGGCACACATCGAAGCCGTTCGTCTTCGGCATCATCACATCGAGCAGAATGAGGTCAGGGTTATACTGTTCGACCGATTGCAGGATCGAGGGTCCGTCGTAGGCTTTAATGACTTTGTAGCCTGCCTCTTCGAGGAGGAATGCAGTCAGTTTGACATTTGGCAGATCATCATCAGCAACCAGAATATACATATGCCTGTTCCTCTCTTCGTTGCGTCACAACACCCGTAAGGCGGGATGATGCCGGGACAGTCGTTCCCGCCATTGCCGTCATATGCCATTGGTCGTATCGCAGTGCTGCATTGCTCCTTACAATATGAACAGCATCTTGGCTGGAAAAGTTACGCAGCGGCGGGCAGGTTACAAACAGTTCATACCCTTTCTGTGAGAGCCGAGAACCAGGAACTGGTCAGGGAGCAGGCAAATGGGCAGTGGGGAGTGGGCAGTGGGGATTCACCTTTGTGCCTTCCACCTGCCACCTTCGCACCTTCCAGGAGCCGGTGGTGCACGGCGCCGTTGCGGTCTGGCGCCCCTGGACACGTGCCATCCTGCCGCACGACCTGGGCGCGGCGGCGCCGCACCCCTGCCT
>DAOTWI010000607.1:0-2011 GCA_034436075.1 Roseiflexus sp. | reverse complement strand
CAATTTCGCACGTCCAGCGGCGGGCAAGCGCCGCGCGCCAGGCAGCGATCGCTTCTTCGCTGGTGTGGTAACTGATCGTCATCTGGTGATGGGTGGCGCGGTGAGCGTCGAGCAATGCCTCAATTTCCGGCGCATCGTTGTGATGACGTTCAAGAATGGCGATCAGTTTTGCCGAGTCGGCGATTGCGTCGTGGGGGGAGGGAAGTGTCGTCATACCACAGGCTCCTGTCCAGCACCTTGCCGCTTAATCATACCCCGCCCCTCTGGAACGGTCTATAGTACGTGCGTCCCGTTATGCCATGGGAGTCTTTCGTATCTCCCTGGCGTACTGATGCACCGCTCTGCGAAACAGTATGCCTGCATTATACGCAAAAATGAGGATGTTTGATCAGGATCAGGCAGGGGCAAGTTAGAGCAGGTTTCAGACCTGCCGCTACCAATCGTGGCGCAATGTGTCGAAATCGAGCGGATTGCGATTGACGCCGCGTTCCCACACCTCATAGTGCAGGTGAGGACCGCTCGACATGCCGGTTGATCCGACGTAGCCAATGAGTTGCCCGCGCACGACGGGTTGACCATCAACGACGGCGTAGGAGTCGAGGTGGGCATAAGCGGTCTTGTAGCGGTTATTTTCGATGGCAAGATAATTGCCGCCGGGCCAGGTGTCCGGTCGCACGCGGGCAACGCCGTCGTGGGTAGCGTACACCGGCGCACGCCAGGTTCCCTGCCGATCGGCATTGCCATCGCCATCGCCATCGATCGCCAGATCGACCCCGCCCCAGACATTGGCGGGCGCGTGCGAGCCGACGCCGTACCCCTGGGTGATCACGGTGCGCGGGTTGCGCAGCGGATTGCCGGAGGGACGTTCGGTCGCGGGTTGGGGAGCGAATGCGGCGCTGAAGCCCGATTGCGCTGCATGCGGTGCAGAGGGCGCCGCGCCGCGCCAAAAGCTTGGCTGCACCGGCGGTTGTTGCGTTTGCTGCACGAGGACGCCAAGCCCGATCAGTGCGAGGATAAGGAGAAAGAGTTGTTCCCGGCTCAGGGTCATGATCGTGCTCGCGATGCGCGCCATTCGGCAACCAGGCGGTTGACCGTACCAATGTAGGCGGGGACGTTGTTTTCGAAGGAAGGCGCGTAGATCGGCACGATTTCCTCGACGGTGTGCACGCCGCGCCACTGCACATATTCAACCGCAATCAGGCGATACCAGTCTTCGATCCCTTCCTCCCAGCTGGCATAATCGCGAAACCTGCCGTAGCACGTACGATACCCGGCGCAGATAATATTGCCGACATTGTGGGTCGTGCCCCCGTCTGGTTTTCGTCCTGCCCACCCTGGCGCAGTTCCAGCCCCCGACTCGTGAATGAAGAACGCCAGGGCATACGCCGGATCGATGCCATAGCGAACGCCAAGTTCCACCCAGGCGGCGCCGGTGCCAGCGGCGGGCGATTGCCACTCTGCAAGAATGCGGTCGATCTGCTGTGCGGAAATGCTGGGCGGACCGAGCACCGAATGCTGTCCGTCGGGTGTGAGAAGATCAGGCGCTTGCGGGCTTGTGTGCGCCTGAATGTCCTGCTCGGGCGCCATGCATCCGGGAGCGAAGCAGATGCGCGATGGATCAGCCTCGTTCCAGAAGAAATACAGGATCACAACGCTGACGACGCAGACAGCGATCAATCGCCAGGGAAACGCCGATTGACGAATAGTTCGCCGCGACGGCGCCGGGCGATAGGAAGGCGGTGGCGCGACCAGTTCGGCGAGCAACGCATCGCGTGCACCGTCATCGAAGAAGTCGTCTGGCGCCTGCGGTTCATCCGCTGTCCATTCAACCAATGGCGGAACAGCGGGCAGGCGCTCCTGAACCTGAGCGCGGCGCTCATTGAGCCGGCGCTGCCCGAGCGCCGGCAGGCGATCTTCAAACGGATCGCGGGATCGCGCTAGCGGGTTGGGGCGACGCGCTGCCGGGGGATGATCGGCGCGTTGCGCGGAGCGCGGCTCACGGCGTGGCGGG
>DAOTWI010000606.1:0-16900 GCA_034436075.1 Roseiflexus sp. | reverse complement strand
TCGAAGGGTCGAAGGGCTGAGCGCACGAAGAGCGCTGCTGGCCCTCGCTCCGGCGCATGCGCCCGCGCTGAGTGTACGAAGCCCCGCTGACGCGGGGCTAGCGCGGGCGTTATGGTTTTTGAGAAATTAATCCGGCATCATCACGTCTAGCCCGCGCAGGCGGGCTTCGCTTCCCGTAGCCCGCGACTTTGGTCGCCGGGCTACAAGGCGGATAGCGGAATTATTCAAAGTCCATCACGTCCGCGCGGGCGCCGTCTGCCAGAACCACAGTGGTTCCTGTTAAATCATGACTGCGCCCCGCTTTTGATTCCGCCTTGACGTACCAACTCACACCGTGTTAGTATGGAAGTCAACGCTACTATCAGGCATCTTTACGCTTGCTGCGCTCAAACGCGCAAGCGATCCTCAGAAAGGTCGATCGATGATCCGTGTAACTGTTGACAGCATCCGCGTGAGTCTGCTGACACAGCACCGTGTCGTCGTCCTGCGCGAAGCCGAGAGCCGGCGCTACCTGCCGATCTGGATTGGCGCCTTCGAAGCTGATGCGATCGCGCTCGCCATGCAGGGGCACGAACCACAGCGTCCGATGACGCACGATCTGCTCAAGTCAGTCTTCAGCGAACTGGGCTCGACGATCAGTCACATCGTCATTAACGACATCCAGGATAGCACGTTTTATGCCCGGATTGTCGTTGAGCAGGGCAGTCACACCATCGAGATCGACGCCCGTCCAAGCGATGCGATTGCGCTTGCAGTGCGCGCCGACGCGCCGATCTATGTTGAAACCCACGTATTCGAGACTGCCGGCGTGCTCTTCGAAGAAGAGGAGAGCGCCGCCGCCGATGAGCAACCAAGGAGTGCGTCGCGCCAGCCGGCTGGCGCGGCTGAAACCGACGAACCAGAAGCTGACGCATCAACCGATGAGGGGCTCTCGCTGTTCCGCGATTTCATCAACACCCTGGATATCGATGATGACGAAAAGAACAAAGGGAAGAAACAGTAGCCCGCCGGCACACCTTCACTGTGAACCATTCATCAGGCGTCCTCCTGATCTCAGGAGGACGCTCCTGTTCAATGCACGGAGCACAGTGCTCCGTTTTTGTGGAAAACAGTTGCGATTCTGTGGATAAGTCCATGATTCTGTGGATAAGTCAGTGGATCAGGTGTGTCCTGATGGTGAGGGGATGTGAACGCACCCTTCGCGCCTGACGCGGATCTGGAGAGGTTGGGGAGGTCACTCCACCGGTTGTTCTGCAGGGCATCGCGCGCTCTGGACGGCTGTTCGCCGCTTTTTCCACTCTTCCACACGCCCTACTGTGATGACGATATCTCTTTACTCACTATGAAGGATCGCTTTCAGAAGAGATGTTGTGGGAGAGGGGCGCCGTCCTGCGGATTGACAGCAATTCGACTCTATCGTATACATAAGATAACAGGATAAGCGCAGCGCTCCCGCCATGCTGATTCCGCGCGCCGGTTTCGCTTACGGTGAGGTAACCGATATGGCCGCAACAATCCTCGTTGTTGAGGATGAGGAGCCGATTCTCAACCTGGTCGTCGCCTATCTGAAGGCTGATGGCTTCGTTGTGCATACCGCGCGCGACGGCGAGACGGCGCTGCTGCTGGCGCAGACCCTGCGCCCCGATCTGGTCGTCCTCGATCTTTTGCTGCCGGGCATGGACGGTCTTGAAATCTGCCGGCAGCTGCAACGCGATGGCGGACCGTATGTGCTCATGTTGACTGCGCGCGCCGAGGAGGTCGATAAGGTCGTAGGTCTCTCCGTCGGCGCTGATGACTACCTGACCAAGCCGTTCAGTCCGCGTGAATTGGTTGCACGCGTCAAGGCGATCCTGCGCCGGCGCCGCCATATGAGCGGCGCCGGCCCCTCTGAGTCTGCTCTGCTGACCTTTCGCAATCTCCAGATCGATGTGGCGCGGCGCGAGGTGCAACGTCGCGGCGTGCCAGTCACCTTGACGGCGCGCGAGTTCGATCTGCTCTATACGCTCGCTGCGACGCCAGGGCGCGTGTTTACGCGCGAACAGTTGCTCGAACGGGTCTGGGGGCATGATTTCGATGGCGTCGATCGGGTTGTTGATGTCCATATCAGTCTTCTACGGCGAAAACTGGAGGATGATCCGGCTGAACCGACCTTAATCCAGACGGTGCGCGGCGTCGGGTACAAATTCACCGGTTGATGCGCTTGTTCGGCATGGATGCCGTCAGTCGCGTAGCGGTGTTACGTATGCACTGGTTCCATCAACTCCGCTGGAAACTCTTTGTTTCACATGCGATCATTATTGTGATCGCGATTGTGGTGCTGCTTGGCGCGGCGCAGATTCTGGTGCGCAGCAGCATGATGGAAAGCGCTGCAATTGCCGCGTTGTCCAGGGCGGATGATGATGTGCTGGTTCTGTCGGGGGAAACAGCGATTCAGCGCCGTTTCCAGTCCATCCTCGAACAGGCGCTGCTACTGGCAAGTTTTGGCGCGCTCGCGGCGGCAGTGGTGGTCAGCCTGTTCGTCTCGCGGCGTATCGTCGAACCGCTCCAGGATCTCACCGCCGTAAGTCGCCGTCTGGCGCAGGGGTATTATCGGGATCGCACATTTATCCATTCGGACGATGAACTTGCTGAACTGAGTCAGAGTATCAATCATCTGGCGGAGGCGCTTGATCGTACCGAACAGCGTCGTCTGGCGTTGATCGCCGATGTGGCGCATGAGCTGCGCACGCCGTTGACGACCATCGAAGGGTATATGGAAGGGTTGCTGGACGGCGTCATTGCGCCGGATGAGCAGACGTTCACGCTCATCCGGCATGAGGCGGCCCGCCTGCGCCGTCTGACTGAGGAACTCGGTCTGTTGTCGCGCGCCGAGGCTGGCGAACTGCACGTTCAACCGCGCGTGTTCAACGTCTGCCAGTTGCTGCAGGAGTTGATCGCTCGTTTTCAACCGCAATTTGCTGCGTGCGAGGTGGATCTGCGTCTGCTTTCGCCCGTTCCATGCCTCGATCTCTATGCCGATCCTGATCGTCTGATGCAGGTGATGGTGAATCTGCTGTCGAATGCGTTGCGCTACACTCCCGCTGGCGGCGCGGTCGAAGTGTCGCTGACGCCGCTTGGCGAGTATGTGCGCATATCGGTGCGCGATACCGGGATCGGCATTGAAGCGGAGCATCTGCCGCTGATCTTCGAGCGTTTCTACCGGGTGGATAAGTCGCGCACGCGCAACAGCGGCGGCACTGGCATCGGTCTGACGATCGCCCGGCATCTGGTGTATGCCAGCGGCGGCGAGATCTGGGCTGAGAGTGAGGGCATCGGAAAGGGTTCAACGTTTCATCTGACCCTGCCGACGGCGGTGGTCTATCAACCGATCCGCATCACGGTCGCAGATGGATAAAGGCGCCGGCGCGACCGCGCGGTTGCGACGATGAGGAGGCTGCTCTGAACTGGACAGGTCTGCTGGTTGGGTCCATGTTCTGGTTGGCGATGATCGCCATCGCGCTCATGTTGCTGACCCTGCTGTTTCCGCAACTCGAACGCCGCGATGATGATCGGCGCCGTGCGCCGATGCCGCCGCACGCGCCACGTCGCCAGAATGAACGGCATCATCCGCCAGCAGTCACCATCGTCGAAACACAGCGGTCCGCTGCGCTGTCGCCGTCTGAACAATCCGCCTACTGGTCATCGAATGTGCGTCTGGTCGGCGTGCTGCTCATTGTGTGGGCGGCAGGCGCGTTTCTTCATGCACTTTTTGCGCCGGCTCTGAGCCCGATCCGGGTGTTGACCGGCTTTCCGCTTGGGTACTTTCTTGCGGCGCAAGGCGCCCCGCTCCTCTTTCTGGCGTTGACGGCGCTCTACACGGCGGTAATGACCCGGCGCGATCGTCGCCTCGGCGGCCGCATCGTCGGAACGATGCCCGCATTCACCGATGGATTGCTGCCAATTGCCCTGGTGATTGGCGGCGGCGTACTGATTGTTGTTGCTGATGTGGTCTTCTCGCTGCCGGTAACGCTGATCGGTTGGGGGGCGATTGCATTGACAATTGCGATCTATGCTGCGATTGGAATCCGTAGTCGCGCCAGCGATCTGGACGAGTACTACGCAGCCGGACGGCGCATTCCGGCGTTTTTCAATGGATTGGCGATCAGTTCGGATTGGATGAGCGCCGCAACGTTCATTTCGCTTGCGGGTACGCTCTGGATGCTGGGATATGACGGTCTGGCGTACATCATTGGCTGGACTGGCGGGTATGTGTTGCTGGCGCTTCTCCTGGCGCCCTATCTGCGCAAATTCGGTCAGTATACGATTCCTGAGTTCATCGGCGCGCGGTATGCCTCAACGACGGCGCGTCTGGTGGCTGCCGTCGTTACCGTGATTGTCTCGTTCACCTACCTGACGGCGCAGGTGTCGGGCATTGGGCTGATTATGGGGCGCTTTCTCGGCGTCAATTACCTGTTCGGCGTGGCGATCGGCCTTGGCGCTGTGCTCTTCTGTTCCTACCTGGGAGGAATGAAAGCCGTCACCTGGACGCAGGTCGTTCAGGCGATCGTGATTGTTGTGACCTATCTGACGCCCGCTGCGCTGCTTTCGCTCAAAGATACAGGGATTGCGCTGCCGCAGGTGATGTATGGCGCCGCTTTCGATGTGATTGCTAATCTGGAAGCGGCGCAGGGGATTGTCAGGTCGTATGTCGAGCCGTTCAATGACTGGTCGGTCTGGCAGTATCTGGCGCTGGCAACCTGTCTGATGTGCGGTACCGCCGGTCTGCCGCATATCCTGGTGCGCTTCTATACGACGCCGTCGGTGATCCATGCCCGGCGTAGCGTCAGTTGGGCGCTCCTGTTCATCGTGCTGGTCTACCTGACGATCCCGGCCTATGCCGCCTTTTCCCGCTGGGAGATTCTGGCGCATGTCGTCGGACAGCCGGTGCGCTCGCTGCCGCAATGGGCGGTGAACTGGGGGAATGCCGGTCTGTTGAGCATTACTGACCTGACGACGCTCGAAGGGCGCAGGGTTGCCGATCTGCCCCCATGGGCGGCAGCGGCGCTGGAGAGCGGCGCGCTCCTGTTTGTCGATGCCAATGGCGATGGTCGCATCCAGATTGATGAGTTGAGTGGTCGCGTGGTCACTCCTTCGTCAACTGACGGCATCCTCCAGTACAGTGAGTTGCGGATCAGCCCCGATCTGGTCGTGGTCTCGACCCCCGAAATTGTCGGGTTGCCTGGCGCTGTCGCGGCGCTGGTGGTCGCTGGCGGGTTGGCGGCGGCGTTGAGCACTGCCGATGGGTTGTTGATGGTCATTACCTCGTCGGTGGCGCTGGATGTCTATCAGTCGCTGAATCGGCGCGCCGCTGCGCGCACGCTGCTCGCCATCGGTCGCATGACTCTGTTCCTGGCGGCGTTGCTTGCAGCGTTGACCGCGCTGCGCCAGCTTGGCATCATTGTTGAACTGGTCGCCTGGGCGTTCTCGATCGCCGCTGCGACCATGTTCCCTGTGCTGGCGCTTGGCATCTTCTGGCGTCGCGCCAATCGCCAGGGCGCGATTGCTGGCATGATCGCCGGATTGCTCACCATTTTTGGCGCGATCATGGTCAACTGGCTGAGTCCAACCACTACGATCCTGGGCATTTCCGGTCCGGCGACCGGCATCTTCGGGCTTGTCGCCGGTCTGACTGCGACGATCATTGTCAGCCGCTTGACCCCGCCGCCGCCGGCGGCGACCCAGACGTTGATCGATGCGCTGCGGCGTCCGTGAGGCGTGCAAAAACCTTGACATCCGGTCGCCCGTCGTGTACCATGGCGATGCAGTACACAAACAAGTTCCACGACATTGCGTTGACGAGGACGAGTAGCTGTGCACCGGCCTTCAGGGAGGGCGCGCCGATGACTGTGAGCGGGCCCGGCGACGGACGCAGCGAAAACCGCCTCTGAGCCGCCTCTTGAACGTCGCAGCGACAAGTATGGAGGCGCGGGTCCGCCCGATAACGCGGTTATGAGGGAATGCGCTGCAATGGAGTGAAACCCCTCCAGCAGCGTTGTTCCGAAAATGGGTGGAACCACGAAGCGACCCTTCGTCCCATACGGGATGAAGGGTTTTTTATTCGATCATGGCACGATACTATCGACCTGCGCAGCGTCAACCGCGACCCCGGTCGCGGCGCGGCATCACGTGTCTGGGATGGATAACAGCCCTTATCTGGCTGTTTGTTGCGCTTGTTGCCGCCTACCTGTTCATACTGCGCCCGTCGCTCAGTCGCATGGTCGGCGAACAGGCGGTGCAGCGTCTGGACGTTGGCGGAACGCTGGAGGGCGGAGGCGTCCTGCCGACGATGGTCGCTGCGCTTCCTTCCGGTGAGATGCGCATCAGCGAGCAGGAGATCAATGCCTACCTGCTGGCGCACGCCGGCATGCTGGCGCCGATCGATCAGGCGACGGTTCGCCTGGTCAGCGGCGGTCTGGAGGTTGATATACGCGCGGACGGTCTCGCTGGGACCGCCCGCATGGGCTTGGCGCTTCAGAATGGTCGTGTCATTGCGCTCGACCCGCGCCTCGACGGTCCGCTCGGTCGCCTGGTCTCGCTCGGTGAGGTACTGGCGCCGATTGAGCAGCGTTTGAACGAACTGCTGGAAGCGCAGGGGCGGCGAATCAGCGATCTGCGCATTGAACCAGGGGAAGTGATCGTTACTGTGACGGATACATAGGAGTGGCGAGGTTGCATATGCCAGTCAAGCCAGAAACAGACCCCTATTATCGTCTGCGCCATTCCGCTGCGCATGTGATGGCGCAGGCGGTGCTCGAACTCTTCCCGGAGGGGAAAATCGCCATCGGACCGCCGATTGAAGACGGGTTCTACTACGATTTCGATCTGCCGCGCCCGCTGACGCCCGACGACCTGGAAGAGATCGAAAAACGTATGCGCCAGATCATCGCCGGAAGGCATCCATTCGTCTACCGGGTCGTCGCTCCCGATGAGGCGCGCGCCCTGTTCCGCGATCAGCCGTACAAACTGGAGTTGATCGACGGATTGCTCCACGGACAGGACGAGTATGGCGAACAGGGGAGTGCGAGTACGGTCATTTCGACGTACAAACACGACACATTCGAGGATCTCTGCCGAGGACCGCATCTGGAACACACCGGGCAGATCCCGCCGGACGCTGTCAGGTTGATGAGCGTGGCCGGCGCGTACTGGCGCGGCGACTCGAACCGACCAATGCTCCAACGGATTTACGGCACCGCGTGGAATAGCAAGGAGGAACTCGACGCCTATCTGCACCGTCTCGAAGAGGCGAAGCGACGCGACCACCGCCGGGTCGGGAAAGAACTGGGACTGTTCTACTTCTCCGAAGACATCGGTCCCGGCTTGCCGCTCTTCACGCCCAAAGGCGAAATGCTGCGCCATCTGATGGAGTCGTATGTGCGCGAGGTTCAGACGCGCTACGGCTATCAGCACGTCTGGACCGGGCATATCGTCAAGGAGACGCTCTACAAGAAGTCCGGGCACTACGAAGCATACCGAGAGAACATGTTCCCGCCCATGGTCGAGGATGAGGAACATATCTACCGCCTGAAGCCAATGAACTGCCCCAGCCACATGACCCTCTACAAGGAAATGGGGATTCACTCGTACCGCGATCTGCCGCTGCGCTTCGCGGAGTTTGCAACCCTGTACCGCTACGAGGAGCGAGGAACGCTCACCGGTCTGACGCGGGTGCGGGCGCTGACCCAGGACGACTGCCATATTTTTTGCCGTCCCGACCAGATCGAAGAGGAGTTTGGACTCGCGTTGCGGCTCATCCGCGAGGTGCTCGAAACGTACCGCTTCACCAACTACCGGGTGCGTCTCTCGCTGCGCGGCGCAGGCGGAAAATATATCGCCGACGACGAGGCGTGGGACCTGGCGGAGAACGCGCTGCGCACCGCCCTCGATCACTACAGCGTGCAGTATGAAGAAGCGCCCGGCGAGGCGGCGATTTACGGACCGAAAGCCGATTTTCTGGCGCGCGACGTCCTGGGGCGCGAGTGGCAGTTATCGACCATTCAGGTGGATTTCATCCAGCCGCGGCGCCTGGGTCTGGAATACATCGCAGAAGACGGACAACCGCGCACGCCGGTTGTGTTGCACCGCGCCGTGACCGGAACTACCGAGCGCTTTCTGGGGGTGTTGATCGAACACTACGCTGGCGCCTTTCCGCTCTGGCTGGCGCCGGTTCAGGCGGTGGTCATTCCGATCTCCGACGAACGGCACGGCGCCTATGCCGCCGATGTCGGACGGCAACTGACCGCGTCCGGGTTGCGGGTCGAAGTCGATCTGAGCAGAGAGCGCATGCAGGCGAAGATCCGTCAGGCGCAGTTGCAGAAGATACCGTATATGCTTATAATCGGCGACAGAGAACAGCAGGCTGGCGCCGTCGCAGTGCGCACCCGGTCGGGTGAAGACCTCGGCGCCATGCCGGTCGCAGCGTTTCTTGAACGCGCCCGGGCGGAGATCGAAGCAAAAGCATAGCGACGAAGGAGCATCAATGAATCGGTTTCTGATCGGCTTTGCTGTCGGCGTGGCAATCGGCGCGGCAGCCGTGGCAATCGGAACCGCGCGCTTTGGCGGCGTTGAGTCTCTGGCAGTGCGCGTTCGCGGCGCCATTGCCGCTGGACGCCAGGCAATGGAAGCCCATGAACAGGATATGTGGGCTGATGTGCGTCGCCGTCGCGCCGCTGGCATGGCGTACACCGATCACTCCCCGTCCGATCCGCTGGGAGCGCTGTATGAACGCTGAAATCCTGGCGATCGGCTCAGAGTTGCTGCTCGGCGAGACGATCGATACGAACAGCGCCTATCTGGCGCAGCAACTGGCTGCCACCGGCGTCAACCTGTTCCGTAAGTCGGTTGTTGGCGATAACGAAGAACGAATCGCCGCTGCAATCAGCGAGGCGCTCGACCGCGCCGATCTTGTCGTCTGCACTGGCGGGCTTGGTCCGACCGTCGATGATGTGACGCGCGAAGCGGTTGCGCGCGCGCTCCAGCGCCCGCTGGTCTTTCAACAATACCTGCTCGACCAAATCGAAGCGCGTTTTCGCGCATTTGGTCGCCCGATGCCGCCGAGCAACCGCCGCCAGGCGTATGTTCCTGAAGGCGCGCGGATTGTGGAGAATCCGCGCGGCACTGCGCCAGCGTTCATTGTCGAAGATGCGCGCGGCACGGTCGTCGTGCTGCCCGGCGTCCCCTCCGAGATGCGCTACCTGTGGGAACATGCTGTCCTGCCGTACCTGCGCGACGAGCGCGGCGAAACCAGCGTCATCCTGGTGCGCACCCTGCACGCCGTCGGTTTGGGTGAAAGCGTCATTGGCGAAATGCTCGCCGATCTGATGACGCAAACCAATCCGACGCTTGGGATTTCCGCGAAACGCGCGCAGTACGAGTTGCGCATCGGCGCCAGAGCGAACAACCGCGCTGATGCAGAGGCGCTGATCGCCGGGGTGGAGGCGACGATTCGCGAACGGCTCGGCGCGAACCTGCTTGGCGACGAGCGTCTCGATCAGACGGTCGCCCGTTTGCTGCGCGAGCGTGGCAAGACCATCGCTCTGTACGAGGGTGTGGTTTCCGCTCCGCTGCACCGTGTGCTGAGCGCCCACAAAGATGCGCTTGCTGGGTTGCGCGGCGTGATCATCCATCCGGCGGACATTCCAGCCGATGACGACGCAGCGCAGACTCTGGCGCGCACCGGCGCGGTCGAGGTGCGCCAGCAGTGGCGCGCCGACATCGGGCTGGCGTTGCAGCCATCGAGCATCATCGCGCCGGACGGTTTCGCCACAGTCTGTGTGGCGATCGCCCATGATGGCGGAGTCGATGAGTGGCGCCGCCGTTTCGATATGCGCAGCGAAGAAGTGTGGGATTTCGCTGGTACACTGGCATTCGATGCGTTGCGGCAACATCTTGCTGCGTTGTAGTCCGGCATTGTTCCGTCCTTCAGCGCCCCTCCTTGCGTGCATGGATCTCCGAACCGCCATTCAAACTGTGCATAACGACCCGCTCTGGTGGCGCAAAATCCTGATCGGCGGCGCGTTCTTCATGTCGATCGTTGGCGCGCCATTCGCTGGCGGATGGGTTATTGAGTACATCGACAACACGCGGAAGGGGTATCCTACGCCGCTCCCCCCCTGGTTTGACTGGTCGACGCGCTGGTTGATGGGGATGTTCGCCTGGATTATCGACTTTCTGTTCTATGTCATGCCGTTCATGGTCGTAGGAGTTATCGCCTTTTGTGTGGCATTTTCGGCGGTGTTGAGCAACGCTCCGGCGTTTGCCAATCAGGCGTTGACCGTCATTGGCTTCGTCATGTTCGTGTATGTGCTCTTCATGTTCATGAGCAGCGTTTCGATGGTGGGTCGCCTGATCTATGTGCAGGACGCTTCGCCGGAACACGCGATGAGCATGCGTTCTCTGCGCGAGGCGTTGCGCCCCGGCGCGCGCGCCGTCTATTTCCGGGCGCGTCTGGCGTCGCTGCCCGCCTATCTGCCTGCTGTCGCACTTGGCGGGTTGACCTTCCTGGTTGCCAACCTGACCTTTCCTGGCGTTCTGGTGATCGTCCTGCTGCTTATCTGGTTGACGCTGAGCGCGCTGCTGTATGCGCACCTCCTCGTGGTTCAGATATACGTTGCAGCCGAACGCGAGCTCGAACGACGCGGTCTCTCGCGTGTCAGTGAGTTGATGTAGCAAAGGAGGAGACATGGAGATTGGCAAGACCTTCAGTTTTGTGACCGAAGACGAACAGTGGATCACAAAGGTGCTGATCGGCGGCTTAATGCCTCTGATACCGCTCGTGGGAGCGTTCGCTATTCAAGGGTATTCCTACCGTGTGGCGCAAAATGTGGCGCGCGGCAGTCCGCGTCCGCTGCCGGCGTGGGGTGAGTTCGGCGATCTTCTGAAGACGGGCTTTATGACATTTGTGATTCAGTTCGTCTATGTGTTGCCAGTGGCGATCATCTATGGAATCTTCGCGTTTCTCACCATCGCTGCCGCAGCGATTTCAGGCGAGTCGGAAGGGGGAGCAGCATTTGTCGGTTTGATCAGTTTGTGTTTCGTTCCGCTGATCTTCATCGCTGTGATTGTGTGCGGTTTTGCCGGACTCGCGGCGATCATGCGCTACCTGGCGACTGACTCGTTCGGCGAGGCGTTCAAGTTTGGCGAGGTGCTCGCCATGCTGCGCAACAACCTCGGGGTATTTTTGATGATCCTGCTTGTGGGCATTATCGCTGGCATTGTGGCAGGTCTGGGCGCTATTGCATGCGGCTTCGGCATGCTGTTCACCGGGTTCTATGCGTATTGCATGATCGGGCATGCGGTCGGTCAGGCGATGCAGCGCATCTTCCCGCCGCAGCAACCGGTCTATGCCGCGCAGGGCTACGGACCGCCGCCGGGCTATGGACCGCCGCCGGGCTACGGACCGCCGCCATCGTACTGATATGTCAACACGTTTGCGCCATGCCTTCAAACTGCGCGAAGTCTTCTACCCCGCCAACCTGTTGACGCTGGCGCGCCTGCTGATGTTGCCGGCGGCGCTGCATGCCATGCAGCGCCCCGAGCAACGCTGGCGGGCGCTCGGCATTCTTGGCGCCGCAATGTTTACTGACGCCATCGACGGGGCAATCGCCCGTCGCAGACACGAGGTGTCGCCGCTGGGCAAACTGCTCGACCCGGTGGCGGATAAGGTGATGATCGATGCGACGGCGCTCACCCTCTCGCGGGTGCGCGGTTTCCCATGGTGGGCGACGGCGCTCATCGTCGGACGTGATCTTGCGATCCTTCTAGGCGGGTTGCTGATCTATCGCCGGCGGCGCATCATCGCAACCGCGCATCCGGCTGGCAAGGCGACGACCCTGGCGCTAACGCTGGCGATGCTCTTGTACCTTGCCGACGGTCCGCGCAGCGGACGCCCGGCGCTCTATGCTGCAATGGTTCCCTTTGCGCTCTCAGCGTTCGTTTATCTCCGGCACTTGGTTCAGGCAACCGGTGAAGCGCCGCCTTCGGATTCTGCTGGTGGAGCGTGAAGGCGGAAGAACATTCGGCAAGGAGGCGAGTGATGCCGATAGCCCTGGTCGTCCATGGCGGTGCGTGGGATATTCCCGACGACGAGGTTGAACTGCACCTTGCCGGGTGCCGTCGCGCGCTGGCGGTGGGATGGGAGGCGTTGCGCAGCGGCGCCACGGCGCTCGATGCCGTTGAGTCGGCGGTGCGCGTCATGGAGGACGACCCTGCCTTCGATGCCGGGGTCGGTTCAGTGCTCAACCGCGATGGTCTGGTTGAACTCGACGCCGCGATGATGGACGGTGCGACGTTGCGGTCAGGTGCGGTGGCGGCGGTGCGCGGCATTCGCAATCCGATCACGCTGGCGCGTCGCGTGCTCGACAGCGAAGCAGTGGTGCTGGTCGGTCAGGGCGCCGAACGCTTTGCTGAGGCAGTCGGTATGGAGCGCTGCGCCGACGAAGACCTGATCGTGCCGCGCGAACGTGCGCGCTGGGAAGAACTGCGGCGTCTGGAAGCGTTCCGCGCGCCAGACGCTTTTCAACGTCCGCCCGGAGAAGTTGCCGGACAGCGCGGCATCGTATGGGGCGGCAGCGACCACGAAACAGCATATGCTGCATCCCTGCATCTGGAGGCTCCTCCTGTGCGGATCAACCATCCTGGCGACACGGTTGGCGCCGTGGCGCTCGATGGCTCTGGACATCTGGCGGCAGCCACATCGACCGGCGGCACACCGTTCAAGATGCCCGGACGGGTCGGCGACTCGCCGTTGATCGGCGCGGGGTTGTACGCTGATGTACAGACTGGCGGGTGCTCGTCGACTGGTTGGGGGGAATCGATCATCAAGGTGTTGCTGGCGAAGACCGCGACTGATCTGCTGGGCGCGGGATATGCGCCGGCGGATGCAGCGCGGATGGCAATCGAACGGCTTGAGCAGCGCGTCTATGGGTTGGGAGGCGTCGTTCTGCTGGATGCGCAAGGACGGATAGGATTTGCCTTCAACACGCCGCGCATGGCGTATGCGTATCGCATTGAAGGCGGAGAGATCGTGACAGGAGTATGACCATGAGCGCCGAACTGGAAGCGAAATTCGCGGCGGCCGCCGAAGCCGCCACCCGTCTGTCGAAGCGTCCCGACAACGAAACGATGCTGCAACTCTACGCCCTCTACAAACAGGCGACCGCCGGCGATGTGAGCGGGAAGCGACCCGGCGGCTTCGACTTTGTCGGGCAGGCGAAGTACGATGCATGGGCGAAACTCAAGGGCGTCGCCAGGGACGCGGCGATGCAGCAGTATATCGACCTGGTCGAGCGGTTGAAATAGGAATGCTCTGCCGACGCTCTACGTGCGCTTGCCACGAGCAAGTACTGGCCAGACGGTTTCCACCCGGCCGTGGCGAACGCCGATCAGCTCGTCGGAGAGGTTCACGGCGGTGCAGACGTGAATCGGAAAAAACGCAAGCCGGTCGCCGATAGCCGGATCGACGCCGGGACCGAGGCGTACTACGCCATGCTCCTCGGACATTCGCTCAAGGTACGCCTCACAGCCAACAGCGCGGGCATAGCCGCGCAATCCCTCGGCTGCTGGCGAAATGTCGCCGCTAAAGGTCTTCGATCCGCCATCGACTGTCGCCAGATCAGAAGCGGGACGGCTCACCACAGTACACAGGATCGAAAGCGCCAGCGTCTCATACGGCGTCACGCCGCGCTCTGCCATCATGTAGTCGCCGAAGACATAGGTCCCTGGGCGCACCTCGGTGACGCCCGGCGCCCCGGCTGCTGCACGCGCCGTCGGCGTCGAGCCGATACTAACGCTATTAATCGGAACACCGGCGGCGCGCAACGTCTCAGCCACTGCGACCATCGCCTCTCCCTCGTGTCGCCCGGCCTGCTCCGGCGTGTGGTCGCTTGCGCCGGGGTAGAAGACGCTGCGGTAGGAAAAAATCCCGTCCAGGTCGAGGTTCGGCAACGACAGGATCTCCCTGCACAATTGCAGCGCGCGATCAACTGTTACTCCTGATCGACTCAGTCCCTGTTCAATCTCCACCCGCACTGCAATGCGGGACCCGGCGCTCGCTGCAGCGTCACTCAGACCACGCGCGCCAACCAGGCTGTCTACGCCAACAATCAGGCGTATTGAGCGGGCTAACTCGGCGGCGCGGCGCCATTTCTGCACGCCGATCACGGGATAAGCGACGAAGATATCATCGCAGCCAGCAGCAGCGAAAACCTCGGCTTCACCCAGTTTCGCTACTGTGATGCCGCACGCTCCGGCGTTCAGTTGCATGCGCGCGATTTCAGGAATCTTGTGGGTCTTGACGTGTGGACGCAGCGCCGCCCCGGCGGCGTTGATAGCGGCCTGCCATGCGCGAATATTCGTCTCCAGACGGTCTAGATCCACCAGCAGACAGGGGGTGTCGAGATCGGCAATGGTCATTCCGATGATATTCACATCCACCTCACACGATTGGCCACTGGCTGGGATCGAGCTGCCGGTCATCATCAAGGCGAACCATGCGGACCGCGTCTCGCGTTTCAGGCGGCAGCCCGCCAGACTCCGTCTGCTGGCATATCTCTTCCAGTTCTTCGATGTGACTGGTGCCGACCAACGCTGTAGCGACGGCCGGGTGCGCCAGGACGTAGCGGTAGGCGAGCGCGGGTAATGTCAGATGCGCCTTCGCTGCGATGTCCGCGAGGCGACCGACTGCGCGCCGCAACTCAGCCAGCGCGTCCGGCAGATGTTCCGCACGTGAAGTCAGCGCACCCTTGAGCAACACGGAGCGCGCGATGACGTCCACCCCGCCATCGTGCAGGGCGGGCAGCACACAATCCTCCAGCCGCCGGTCGAGCGGGCTATACGCGACCTGGAGCGCGTCGTAGCGTCCATCATCAAGCGCGGCGCGCGCCGCCTCCAACCCATAGGTCGTTGCGCCAATCGCCCGCACGAACCCGGTGTCGCGGAGCTTGACCAGGATCATGGTCAGTTCGCCGCGCCTGATTGTCTCCAGGGTTGCACTGTGAATCTGGAGCAGGTCGATGCGATCAGTTCTGAGCGCCCGCAGGCTTGCGGCAAGCGATGCCTCAACCCAGGCGCGCAGCCGATCGCCGTGCAGATCATCGGGCGGATTGGCGATCTTGGTGGCGATCAGGTACTCGGAGCGCCGCCCGGCAAGCGCGGCGCCGATGCGCCGCTCGCTTTCGCCATAGGCGGGTGCGGTATCGATTAAGTTCACTCCAAGATCCAGTGCGCGGTGGAGCAGCGCCGTCGCCTGCGCCGCCGATGGAAGCCGGTGGTCGCCGCTCGGAATGCCGTAGTCCATACCAAGCTCAACCGTCCCCAGCGCGACCGCCGATACGCGCAGACCTGTTCGCCCAAGCTGCCGATACTGCATAGGCTGCTACCAGATCGTCCAACCGCCATCGACAAGCAGATTCTGCCCAACAACATGTGATGAGGCATCGGACGCGAGGAACACCACCGCTCCTTTCAGGTCGGTGCTGTTGCCAGAGCGCCGGTCTGGCGACATGGCGTGATAGTTGCGCTCGAAGACCGGGTCAGCCGTTCCGGGACGCCAGAAACCGCCGGGGCTGATGCAGTTGACCCGCACGCCCAAAGGCGCCCAGGTTGTACCGAGGTAGCGCGTCAACTGAATGATGCCCGCCTTTGCGACCCCATACGCCACCGAGTTCCGTGCGAGACCAGTGCCTTCGTAAATGTGCGTGTAAGGCGCGACGACGCCGTAGATCGAGCCGATCGTGATGATGCTGCCACGGCGCCGCGCCAGCATGCGCCGCCCGACAACCTGGCACAAATAGAAGACGGCGCTCAGGTTCGCGTGGATGCTCTTGCTCCACTCGTCCGGCGGGAAATCCTCGGGGACGAAGGTGCGCCCGCCAGCAATCGAGCAGACCAGAATGTCGATCTGACCGTGGCGCGCGATGACGGTCTCCGTCATTGCGATGACCGAATCGTATCGTTCGGCATCCAGCTCGACGGCATCCGCCTCAATGCCACTGGACGCAGTCAATTCGCTGGCAGCCGCCTGGCAACGGCTGATGTCGCGCGAGGCGAGCACGACTGTCGCGCCAGCTTCGGCAAGCGCCGCAGCCATCTGGAAACCCAGCAGCCCGGCGCCGCCCGCCACGACCGCAACCCGTCCGCTAAGGTCGAACAACTCACGCGTTGTGGACATCGGGCCTCCGTAGAGTGAATGACCATCATGCTGGTTAGACCAGCAGGCCAATATCCTAGTATAGCATCTTCCATTTGTCAAGCGCCCTGGCGGTGGGGGACAGGGCATGATTGCTCACAGGTGTAGAGTTTTTGATGTGCGAGGGGTGTTGTCCGCGTCCTGACGCCTGTTTTCCCTCATCCCCCCTGCCCCCTTCTCCCCTCGTGGGAGAAGGGGGAGTCAGGTCATCCTGATGCCTGAAACGGGCGATATCACCGTGGGCGTTTGCCGAAAAACTCTACTCTCGTGAGCATCCCCCGCCCCTTTCTCCTGCGCGCGGGAAAAGGGGATTTTGCCCATCCTGATGCCTGATCGAGCGATCAACCAAAACCTGGACAATCATGCCTGCACCTCTGGAGCGGTTGGCGTTGGCTGAGCCTGTCGAAGCCCACGCCAACTGCGAGGCGGTCAACGCGGGCCAGGATTGTTCAATGTCTGGTTGATTTTCCTATCAGGGGTTCTGGAGCAGCGCGCGGCGCGTGAACCAGCCCCGCAGGGGCTTTCATATCCTCAGCGAGGGCTTGAGCCCGCAGCGATGATACAGGCATCATGGGTCAGGCAACATCGCACCGCTACGGACGTCCGACCGCTCACAGCCGCCCCTCGGCGCGCAGAACCTCCAGCAGCGGTTCGCCGGCGCCGACGGGCAGCATG
>DAOTWI010000605.1:0-12116 GCA_034436075.1 Roseiflexus sp. | reverse complement strand
AGTTCGGCGCGCAATTCGGCGTCGGCGAGCAGCCGCAGCATCGCCTCCGCCAGCGCATCGGCGTCGGTTGGCGGTACGATGAGCGCCGCTGCCTGATCCGGCGCGCCAGCCGTCGCTCCCACCACTTCGGGAAGGCTGCTGCTGTTGCTGACGATCACCGGCGTACCGCACGCCATTGCTTCGAGCGGCGGCATGCCAAACCCTTCGTAGAGCGATGGAAACACGAAGATCGTCGCCGCCGCATACCAGAGCGCCTGCTCCTCCTGGTCGATATACCCGACGAAGCGGAGCCGGTCGCCAAGACCGAGTTGTTCGGCGCGCGCCAGGATCGGCTCGTACAACCACCCCTTTGCGCCGCCGATGAGCAGCGGCGCATCGACATCGCGCGCAATCCGGGCGAACGCTTCCAGGAGCAACGTCAGGTTCTTGCGCGGTTCAAGGGTGCCAAGAAACAGCACAAACTGGTCCGGCAGCCCGGTGCGGCGGCGAAACGCCTCGAGTGCGGCTGGATCGGGCGGCGCAAAGCGCGCATCAGCGGCGTTAGGGGTCACAACCACGCGCTCTGGCGGCACGTGGAGCCAGCGCACGATTTCGCTTTTGGTAAACTCCGACACCGCCAGCAGATAGCGGGCGCGCCGTGCAGCGACCCGGATCGCCCAACGGGTGTAGATTCGATTGACGCGACGGAACGTCTGCGGGAACAGAAACGCGCTCAGATCGTGAATGGTAACAACCGACGGAACCGGGCAGACGAGCGGCACAACATTGAGCACGCCATGGTACACATCGGCGCGCGCGAAGCGCAGCAATGCCGGCGCCAGCAGTTGTTCCCACGGAATGCGCACCCGCGGATTAATGGTGGGAAAGCGACTCGGTCTGATGCGGAAGTTCGGCGGCAACCGCAGCGCTGTGCTGTCGAGACCGTGCGTCGTATAGACCGTATACTGGTTTTGCCGGTCGATTGCTCCCAGGTGAATCAGCAGCGCCTCGACATAGTTCGACACCCCGGCGCGCCGGAAGGTGCGCGTATGGGCAAGAAGATGCGCATTGATAGCGACGTGCATGCGCGATTCGTTTATAATAGGTTATGGCAATGCAGCATACGTCGGCAAAGGGATTGCACCCCAATGCTCACGCGGCCAGTACGAAATCCATGCCTGCCCGATAATCCGATCGAGCGGCAGATCGTCCCATTCGCGCGAGTCGCTGCTATTAGCGCGATTATCCCCCATGACGAACACCGTGCCCGGAGCGACCACCACAGGACCGCGGGCGCACGGATCTTCGAAGCGGCAGGTGGTCGTGATACCCTGAAGATATGGCTCATCGAGCAGAATGCCATTGATGTACACACGACCGTCCCGAATCTCAACCGTTTCTCCTGGCAAGGCGATGACGCGCTTGATATAATCCTTGCTCATATCGCGCGGATACTCGAACACGACCACATCGCCCCGGCGCGGGGTGCGGAAGGGATAGACCACACGCGGCGGCAGGTCGGCATTGCCGGGCAGCAGGCGCAGCGGCGCATTCAGGTCGAAGTGGAAGAAGATCAGTTTATTGACCAGAATATACTGCCCGCTGTGCAGATTGGGTTCCATGCTCTGGCCCTCGATCTTGAAGTTCTGGATCGCGCCTCGCACGATCAGGAAGACCAGCAGGATAAAGATGGCGGTTTCCAGCATCTCCCGCACAATACTGCGGACTGCCGGCGCCGGATAGGGAGCGACGGCAGGCGTATCGACCGTTTCGACCGGGTGATCAGCGATTGACGGGCGATCCAGTCCAAGCCGGCGACGCAGTGGTGTTTCGTCCATACGCTTATGATCGTACCGGCTGCACGCGATTGGAGCGCAACAGACCGGCTGCTAAGGATTTATAATGCACCTCACGCCAGCGCTGCGCGTGGCGTGGCGCGCTTCAGGATTATACCCGATCAGAAACGAGAATGCTAGCAGGTGAATCCATGCGCTACACCGGTCTTGTTGAAGCGCTCGACGATGAGACGCTCCGCTGCAATGTCTGCCAGTGGCGCTGTGAATTGAAGCCGCGCCAGGAAGGACGTTGCAGGGTGCGTGTGCATGATACGAATGGCATTGCCATCCATAATGATGGACTCATCAGCGTTGCAACGGTCGGACCGATTGACGAACATCGGTTATGGCACTTTTTTCCAGGCACACAGGTGCTGACGCTTGGCGGTTGGGGGTATGCGTTTCCCGAAGATCAGCAGCGCGGGCAATATGGAGCAGCGCCATCAGACGAACAACAGCAGCGACGTCTTGCCCCGGAGCGCGCCGCGACATTTGCGCTGGATCGTCTCTGCCGGGGGATTGTCTGGGGTTACAGCGATCCCTCAGTCGCGCACGAATATGTCTTTGACCTGCTTCGCACCGCACGCGCTACCAGCCGGTATACCGCGCTCGTGACCAGCGGGTTCCTGACAATCGAAGCGCTGGATCAGATCGGGCACTATCTGGACGGCATATGCCTGGAGTTGCGCGCATTCGACGACGCTGCGTACCGGCGCCTTGCCGGTGTGGAACAATGGCGCGGCATTCTGGAGGCGGCGTCGCACGCCTTTCACCGCTGGCACTGCCATGTCGAAGTTGTCACCCGCCTGCATCCCGGCGTCAATGACTCAGCCGACCAGATTCACAGTCTGACCAGCTGGATTCGAACGGCGCTCAGTCCATTCACGCCCTGGCACGTCATCCCCGGCGATGCCGGCGCCGCGGCGGCGGCGGCGGTTGCACGCGCCCGCCGGATAGGCGCAGAGGCAGGATTGATCTATGTGTACGGTCCCGAACCAGGGCAGGCGACAGTCTGCCCATCATGCATGTCGGTCGTCATCGAGCGGAGCGGCGGCATCACGCGCGTCACAGGCGTTGAAGATGGACGGTGCAGAACATGCGGTTCTGACCTTCATTTGCGCACATCGATCTTCAAGCGTTCGTAGTAGTATGATTTGACGTTTGCGCCAGACCGGAATACAATCGCGTGCAGAGACAGAGGGCAGGAGAGTGATTATGAACAACAGTTCGGGGCAGCAATCGCCCAACACACGGAGCGACACGTCAACGCAGACGAGCGCCGTGTCAGCGGCGCGCCTGATTGTCCGGCGTGATGGTGTCATCGAACGCAGGATGGTGCTGGGGGAAGTGGCCATTACCGTCGGACGCGCCCTGAGCAATGACCTGGTGTTGAGTCACGAAGGGATCTCGCGCCGTCACGCCGAGTTCCACCCCTGTCCCGAAGGAGTGATGGTGGTCGATGTGGGCAGCGCCAATGGCATATTCGTCAACGGTCGCCGCCTTGCGCCCAATACGCCGCATTTGCTCACCGACGGCATGTTTTGCACGATTGGTCCCTATACGCTCACGTATCATGCACCGGGCACACTCTCGCACATCGGCGCCTTGCCGACCGTCCCGCTTCCTGAAGGATCGTAACTACTCGTTCGTCCAGTAGACCTCGGCCTCTTCGTCGAAGTCGTCCTGATCCCAGATTTCGACGCGCTCTTCGGGCGATGCGGCGGTATGCACGCGGATCGCCGGAGCGGCGCGCGTCCGAACTGCCGGCGGTTTGCCGCGTTCGTCACGCTTTGTTCGCGTGCGAAACACGATCTTTATCGGCGTTCCCGTGAAGTCGTACTGCTCGCGGATGCGGTTTTCCAGGTAGCGCGCATACCCCCAGTGCACCTGCTCCGCCTGATTGGCGAAGAACAGAAAAACCGGCGGCGCAACCTGCGGCTGGGTCGCGTAGTAGAGTCGCAGGTGCGCGCCCTTGTGGACCGCAGTCGGCGGATGCTCATAGACGGCGCGCCGCAGCAGCGCATTGAGTTCGGACGTCGGGATGCGGCGCTGCCGGTTGCGCGCAATGTCCAGCGCCAGCGGCAACACCTTATCGACGCGCTGACCGGTCTTCGCCGAAATAAAGAGCAGCGGCGCGTAAGGCATGAATTTGAACGCCTCGCGAACGTGGCGGCTGAATTCGTCGAAAGTATAGTTGTCCTTCACGATCAGGTCCCATTTGTTGACCAGAATTGCCACGCCTTTCAGCGACTCGAGGATCATGCCAGCGATATGCGTATCCTGCGCCGTCACCCCTTCGGTCGCATCGATCAGGAGCAGCGCGACGTCGGCGCGTTCGATGGCACGCAGCGCGCGCATCACGCTATACCGCTCGAGACCGCGCTCGATCTTGCCGCGGCGCCGGATGCCGGCGGTGTCGATCAGTAATGCCTTGAGACCATCGATCTCGATTGGCGTGTCGATGCTGTCGCGCGTGGTGCCGGGAATATCACTGACGACGCTGCGCTCCTGGCCAATCAGGCGGTTGAGCAGCGACGATTTGCCGACATTCGGGCGCCCTACGATGGCGATCTTGACCGCCGCCTCGTCCTCTTCCGCTTCGACAACGGGCAGCGCCTCGGTCACCCGGTCGAGCACATCGCCGACGCCAATGCCGTGGTAGGCGCTCATCGGAATGGGTTCGCCCAGGTTCAGCGCATAGAACTCGACCGCGTCCATCGCGCGTTCGCGGTTATCAGCTTTGTTGGCAGCCAGCACCACCGGTTTGTCGGTGCGGCGCAACACCTCAGCCACAGCGGCGTCGGCAGCGGTCAACCCTTCACGGCTGTCAACAATGAAGATGATGACATCGGCTTCGGCAATCGCCAGTTCCGCCTGTTCGCGTACTCGCCGCGCAATTTCCAGTTGCGGTGTGCCTGGCGTCAGATCATCTTCGTCAAGCAACAGACCGGCAGTATCGACAACGGTGAACACCCGGCCATTCCATTCCGTATCGCCATAGAGCCGGTCGCGGGTCGTGCCGGGAATATCTTCGACAATCGAGCGGCGCTCACCAATCAAGCGGTTAAACAGTGTCGATTTGCCGACGTTTGGGCGCCCGACAAGAGCAACGATCGGTTTCATAGATTTCGCCTCCTTTTCTGGAGAGGAACGTCGCGGGGGCGCTTCCAAATCCGATACTTTTCAAGTAACAGGAGTTACGCGGTCCCCTCACAGACAAGCTGCGCGATGGCTCGTTTTGCCTTCGGCAGAGCGGTACTGGTCTTCTTGTGTGGTGCGCCGCGCTGCCGCAGGCTCTGGCGAAGCCAGAAAACGCACAACCGCTTAAGTCTTGTCACGTCAGGAAGACATGTCATCATCAATGGAGCATAGGCGCGGAATCTTTGCGCCTTTGCGCCTTTGTGAGAGCTCGTTCACAAGGTATTATTTTCAGACCTGCCCCATCCAGGGACGCCAGGCAACGCCTGAAGCGCGAGTCAGCCGCTCAGTGCGCTGGCGCCCGCGCGCTCGACCTGCGTTTTGACCAGCGGGTGCCCCTTCGTGCGGGCGCGCGTGAGCGCCTCGACGCAGGCGGGATCGAACTCGATCCCCTTGCGCTCATTGAGATACGCAATCGCGCGCTCTGCGCTCCAGGGTTCTTTGTACGGCCGGGCGCTGGTCAGTGCGTCAAAAACATCAGCGACGGCGACGATCCGTGCGATCCACGAAATCTGGTCGCCGGTGATGCGATACGGGTAGCCGTTGCCGTCGAGACGCTCGTGGTGCTGGAGCAGCGCGGGCAGTTCGATGCGCAGCAGACGCCGGAGCTCCTCCTGGCTCATAATCTCGTAGCCTTTGGTCGTGTGGCTGCGCATCTCGACCAGTTCTTCGGCGGTCAGGCGGCCCGGTTTGTCGAGAATAGCGTCCGGCACGCCGATCTTTCCGATATCGTGCAGCAGGCTGCCGATGCGGACATGGAACGTCTGCTCGTCGGAAAGCCCCAGCTCTTCCGCGATGGCAACCGAAAAATCGGAGACGCGGCGCGAATGGTGCTGATTGTTGCGGTCGCGCGCATCCACCGCTTCGACCAGCGCCTTGATCATGCCGAGCAGCAGGTTTTGTGTATCGGCATACAGGCGTGAAAGTTGCAGCACTGTCGCCGCGAGATTGGCGAACGACTCGAACAGGGTCACATCATCATCGGTGAATGGACCGCCGATTTTGTTGAGCGCCTGCGCGCCGCCAATGATGCGCGCTTCAACACGACCGCGCTCCGCGCCGAGTTCAATGCTGGGCGCATGGAGCGGCACACACAGGATCGAGCGCGTCACAAAGCCGCTCTGTTGGTCCACCGCCTGGTAATGACGCACATCGTTGCGCACATCGTCCAACCGGATGGCCTGACCCGTCGCCACGACATGCCCGATGATTCCCTGACCGAACGGCACGGCGATGCCAGCGACCTTTTCACCGCGCGATCCGGTGGCGACGTGTGAGCGCAGGACGGGGTTGGCTTCGTCTTCGTTGTCGATTTCCCAAACCGACGTCGCCTCGCAGTTGAGCAGCTCGCGGGCATAATCCATAATCAGGGTCAACAACTGCTGGCGATCAAGCGTCGTCGTCAGGCGCGCCGCAATATCCGCCAGCGCGCGCTGCCGCCGTTCGCGGCGATGGGTCTCTTCGAGCAGGCGCGTCTTGTCGATGACGCTGACCATCACATTTCCCAGGATGCGGAGCAGCGCCAGTTCCTCGTCGGCGTCGATCGCATCGGCGGGCAGATTGAAGACCTGCACCACGCCAACCGGTCGATCCTCGATGATCAGCGGCAGACAATACATGGTGCGCAACCGGAGCGATGCCAGTTCGCCGGTGTTGCGATCCCAGCGCGGGTCTTCGGCGACATTGGAGACGAAGATCGGCTCACGCGCGCGCAGCGCCGCGCCCGCCACGCCACGGCTTGCGGGAATGCGCATGCCGAGGAGTTGCTGGCTCGTTGCGTCGCCCTTGACAACGTGAAAGACAAGCTCGTCCTGCTCTGGGTCGTACAGATAGAGTGTTCCGGCTTCAGCGTGCGCTTCTTCGACGAACAGATCAAGGGTGCGGTCGAGCAGCGCCGCCAGATTGGTCTGCGCCGCCGTCTGGGTTGCGCGCTGAATGACGTTCAAGACGCGATGTATCGTTATGTCGCCATCCATGGTGTCACCTCGCAGGCGCCGATATACGACAATCCTTCTTCAACGTTCGGCGCTCAAGGCCCGTACATATCGCACAATCTCATCCGGCTCGCCAGCGACAGCGACAACCGCGCCGCTTTCGGCGCTGATGCGTTCGACGGTGTATTCGTCGATGGTGCGCGCGCCGGCATGGTCGAACATCACTCGTGGCAAGAGCGCCCGCCGCGCGCCAGAGTTGCGAATGACCGGCACGACGTCCTGCCCCATCAGCAGACCCGAAACCGTCACCGTTTCGCCGAAGAAGCGGTTGACAACCGGCAACAGGCGCGCCTCCAGGTTGGCGATCCGGTTCAGGCGATCAACAACGCGCTGCATGGTCGGCGCGATCAACGTCCCGCACACGATCGTCAGTTCGGCTGGTTGGGGCAGACGGGACGGCAGGCGGCGCTGCGCTTTCGCCCATCCATCGAGGAAATCGCGCGTCATGCCGACGCCATTGGAATACTGCGGCATCCCATCGTACTCGGCGGCAGGCGGCAGATCGCGCCCGCACAGCAGGTAGAACTCGTCGGAGGCGTACACGATGCCAACGCCATAGCGACGGCGGAACTCCTGCTGATACGCTTCGACCAGGTCGATAATGCGCGGCGCTTCATCGGAGCGGTAGCAGCGCATTGGTACATCGGCGGCGACAATCTGGCGCGCACAATACCCCAGGTTCGCCACCTGCGCCTCGTGCGAGCGCACGGCGTCGTCCCAGCGCGGCTGCCGTTCCCACGTGGCATCGACCCACTCCGGCGTCTCGTGGATCTGGATCGCCGCTTTGATCGTCTGCGGACGTTTCCCATCGAAGCGATACTTCGTCAACCCCACCGGCACGACCGCGATGGTCTGCACAATCGGATAGAGATGCGCCAGGTCACGAATGCTCTGGTGCAGCGCCGCACCGTCGTTGATCTCCGGCAGCGCCACAATCTGCGCGTGAACAGAAATGCCGATGCGACCGAGGCGCTGGATCTGTTCCAGCACATCGGGCACGTCCGGTTTTCCCAGCAGCACGGCGCGCAACGCGCGATCCGTCGCGTGAACCGAAATATACTGCGGGCTGAGGCGCTGCTGTTCGATGCGCAGCCAGTCGTCCTCGGTCAGGTTAGTGAACGTCACAAAATTACCGTACAGGAACCCCAGACGGTAATCGTCATCCTTCAGGTAGAGCGAACGCCGCAACCCTTTCGGCATCTGGGTCAGAAAACAGAAGGGACATTTATTGTTGCAGGTGCGCAGGCGATCAAAGAGCGGCTCGACGAACTCGATCCCAAGGTCATCGCCAGCATCCTTTTCGATCTCGTAGATCACCTCTTCATCGCCGCGGCGCACCAGCAGTTCGATATATTCTTCGGCCATCGCAAAGCGATAGTCGATCACATCGCGCAGGCGCAGATCGCCCACCGCAAGCACGACATCCCCTCGTTGCAGTCCGATGTCGGCGGCAATGCTGCCGGGAACGACCAACGCAATTTCGCCCCCTTCGCCAGTGATCCGTTTTAGGTCCGGTTGATATTCCATGGATGCGCACGCACGTCCATAACAAAAATGGTGGTGCGGTTCACGCCGCACCTGTAGAACAGTATACCACACGCACGCGTACCATGCCGTTGCTGCCCGCTAATGATACAGATGCCCGGCGATTGATGAACACTCACAACAATCCGGCATCACCCGGTCTCGCCCGCGCAGGCGGGCTTCGCAACCGTAGCCCGCGCAGGCGGGCTTCGCAACCGTAGCCCGCGACTTCAGTCGCCGGGCCACAAGGCGGATGGCGGAATAATTGTTCAAACTCCATCAGCCGCCGGGCGGATGAAAATCATCAGCCGCCGGGCGCCCGGGCAAAGAGATTACCCAATCTTCCGCACCCGCGGGTACGCTGGCGTCCACATGGTCGCTGCGATGCGCACCGCCTGTTCGTCATCGCTGAACGGCTGCCAGCCATCCTGCCAGCGTGATCGCCACAGCGCCCTGGATGTCGTCGTTGAAACTGAGAATCCGGTCGCGGTAGCGGTCGAGAATGCGGCGCGTGTCGTCTTTGGCGAAATCTTCCCATTGCAGCAGTACATTCGGGAAGACCTTCTCGACCGCCGTGACGAACTGTTCGATGAATGCGTCGTACTCCTCGCCGCGCACCCGCTCGTAGCGCCACTCCAGGTGGAGCGGGGCGTCGAGTAGCGCCGGGGGGTTCGTGCCGACCTCGAGGACAATCGGCAGCGTCGTCGCCGGGTGGATGCCAGCGCAACAATATGACGACGGCGCTCGTTGCGCCGTGGCTTCGCACTGACGTTGCTGGGAGTTAGCATACGCCAGGCGCCTGCCTGCAACAGTAAAGAGTCGCACACGGTGCAGGAGCGTTTCCTCTACGAATGCGCCGGTTGTTGCTCCTCTTCGAGCGCCAGGGTGCGCCGCAGTTCAACGATCTGATCGCGCAATGCGGCGGCCTTCTCGAACGCCAGGTCCTTCGCCGCCTGCTTCATCTGCTTCTCCAGTTCCTTGATCAGTTTGACGATCTCGTCCTTCGGGATCGGCAGTTCTTCCACTGCTGTGGCAGCCTGATAAACGCCGCGCTCTTCGGCGACTTTGCGCACGCGGTCGGTCAGGTCGCGCACCGCTTTCGAGATGCCCACCGGGGTGATGTTGTGCTCGCGATTGTACGCTTCCTGAATCGCACGACGGCGGTTGGTCTCGTCAATCGCAAACTTCATCGATGGCGTGATGGTGTCGGCGTACATGAGGACTGCGCCTTCGATATGCCGCGCGGCGCGCCCGATGATCTGAATGAGCGACGATCCGCTCCGCAGGTATCCTTCCTTGTCCGCATCGAGAATGGCGACCAGCGACACTTCCGGCAGGTCGAGACCTTCGCGCAGCAGGTTGATGCCGACGACCACATCATACACGCCAAGCCGCAGGTCGCGCAGAATCTCGACCCGTTCGAGCGTCTCGATGTCGGAGTGCAGATAACTGGTGCGGATGCCCATCTCCTTCAGGTAGTCCGCCAGGTCCTCCGCCATACGCTTGGTCAGCGTCGTCACCAGGGCGCGCTGCCCCTTCTGCACCCGTCGCTTGATTTCACCCAGCAGATCGTCGATCTGCCCGCGCGTCGGGCGCACCTCGACCGTCGGGTCGAGCAGACCGGTCGGGCGAATGATCTGCTCGACGATCTGCTGCGAATGTTCGTACTCGTAGGGTCCCGGCGTCGCCGAAACATAGATCACCTGGTGGATATGCCGCTCAAACTCGTCGAACCGCAGCGGCCGGTTGTCGAGCGCGGAGGGCAGGCGGAAGCCGTACTCAACGAGCGTCTCCTTGCGCGACCGGTCGCCAGCGTACATGCCGCGGATCTGCGGCAGTGTAATGTGCGACTCGTCGATGAAGAGGATAAAATCATCGGGAAAGTAGTCCAGCAGCGTCCATGGCGTCTGCCCGGGCGCACGGCGGTCGAGGTGCCGCGAATAGTTCTCGATGCCGGAACAGTAGCCAACCTCGGAGAGCATTTCGAGGTCGTAGTTGGTGCGCTGTTTGAGGCGCGCCGCTTCGAGCAACTTCCCCTGCCGCTCGAGTTGGGCAAGGCGCTCCGTCAGTTCTTCCTGAATGCTGGTGATCGCCAGCTTGAGCGTTTCGGCGGTCGTGATGAAGTGCTTCGCCGGGTAGATATTCACCGCCGTGCGCTCGATTAGCACCTCGCCGGTCAGCGGGTCGAACTCGGTGATGCGCTCGACATCATCGCCCCAGAACTCGACGCGGAAGGCGATCTCCTGGTTGGCAGGGAAGATGTCGAGCGTGTCGCCGCGCACGCGGAACGTCCCGCGGTGAAAGTCCATATCGTTGCGCTCGAATTGCAGGTCGAGCAACTGGCGCAGCAGTTTATCGCGGTTGCGCACCTCACCGACGCGAATAGGAATAACGACCTGCCCGTAGTCGTGGGGTGAACCGAGACCGTAGATCGCCGACACCGACGCCACGATCAGCACATCGCGCCGGGTGAAGAGCGCCTGCGTCGCCGCGTGGCGCAGGCGATCGATCTCTTCGTTGATCTCGGCTTCCTTCTCGATGTACAGGTCTTTGCTCGGCACATACGCTTCGGGGGTGTAGACATCGTAGTACGAAATGAACATTTCCACTGCCGCGTCGGGCAGCAATTCGCGGAACTCGGCGTACAACTGGCTGACGAGCGTCTTGTTGTGCGCCATCACCAGCGCCGGTCGCTCCAGCTGGCTGAAGACGTGCGCCATGGTGAGCGTCTTGCCAGTGCCAGTGGCGCCGAGCAGCGTCTGATGCTTATATCCTGCACGAATCCCTTCAACCAGTTGCGCGATTGCTTTGGGCTGATCGCCGGCTGGCTGAAACGGCGCTTCAATACGGAACGACATGCCTCCCCCCTTCTCCGTGAACCATCGCAACCTGAATATTATACCCATGATATAATAGAACATCGGTACGAGAAACGACGTGTTTATGGAGCCGTGTATGACCCCCGCCGAGCGCCGTGCTTTCGAGCGACAGTTGCAACAGGAGTTCCCCGGTCTCGAACTGCACGCCTGGTATCGCCAGTACCGCAGCCTCAAAGCGGCATACCCCGACGCCATCCTGCTCTACCGCCTGGGCGATTTCTACGAAACATTCGACGACGACGCCAAACTGGTCACCGACCTGCTCGAGGTGACGCTCACCTACAAGGAGTTCGCCAGCCAGAAGGGGCGCGACCAGAAGCAGCGCTGCCCGATGGCGGGCATGCCGTACCACGCGATCGAAGGGTATGTCGCGCGACTCGTCGGCGCCGGCTACCGCGTCGCCATCGCCGAACAGATGACCGAAACCCCCTCCAGCCGCGCCGATACCCGCCCGCGTTCGATCTTCGCCGCCGGCATCGAGCAGACGGCGCTCACCGGCAGCAACAAAATGGTCGAGCGCAAGGTGGTGCGCGTCATCACCCCCGGCACGATCATCGAAAGTGCGATGCTCCCCGCCGAACGCAACAACTACCTCGCCGCGCTGATCGCCGACCACGGGCGCATCGGGCTGGCATACGCCGACCTGAGCACCGGCGAGTTTGCCGCCGCCGAGTTCAGCGGCGAACGCGCGATGCAACAGGCGCAGG
>DAOTWI010000604.1:0-2522 GCA_034436075.1 Roseiflexus sp. | reverse complement strand
ATGGCGCGACGAGGCTTCCGCCGTCAGCGGGTCGCCCGGCGTTGCGTACACCACCGGCTCACCGCCGCGCGCGCGCGCGATCAACTCCCCGGCGATCCGCTCGTACACCTCGTCGAAACGCTCCGCCCGCTCGTACAGATCGTCGAATGCGCGGATAACGACTGACGACGGCAGCGCAGCGACCGTCGGGTGCACGGCGGTGCGCAGATAGAGAACGCGCGTCGTGGAAATGACCTCCCACGCCGCGCGCGTGATCATGCCCGGATCGCCGGGACCAAGGCCCACAAGCGTGATCATGGCGTCGGAGTCGGCAACGGCGCAATCGTTGGCAGCGGTTCAGGCGTCGGCGTCGGGAAGACCGGCTCGACCAGACGCTGCTCCTGAATCGCTTTCTGTTTTTCACTCTCCAACAGACTTGCGAGCGCAGTCTGCTGCTCGAAGGGCAACTCCTGCGCAACGCGCTGTTCAATGACCGCTGGCGCTTCCGCTGGATCGAGCGCCGGCGCCTGCCCGCGCGAGACCAGGCGGATCACGTGCCAGCCAAACTGCGTCTGCACCGGCGTCTTTGTCGTCTCGCCCGGCTGCAAGTCCTCGAACATGGCTTTGTCAAACTCGGGAACGAACTGCCCGCGCTGAATATTCTCGTAGACGCCGCCATTGTCCGCCGAACCGGGGTCCTGTGACAGTTCCTTCGCCAGATCGGCAAACGACTCGCCTTTGTCAAGGCGCTCAATCGCCTGTTTCGCCTCTTCTTCCGTCGCCACCAGAATGTGCGCTACCGTCGCTACATCAACCATGCGCTGCGTGTCCGCCATAACTTCATCGGAGATGCGCTGCCGGATGTCCGCCTCGGAGACGAGAGTTTCACCAAGTTTCTGGCGCGCCAGGAAGTAGGTCACGAACAGGCGAAACTCCGGCGACGACTCGCCCGGCAGTCCGAGTTGTTCCTGAATGGCCTGTTCGAGCGCCATGCCGCTCCCCATCTGGATCTGCTGGCGGAAACGCTCGATCTGCTCGTTCACTTCGGCGTCGCTGACGGTAATGCCGCGCTGCCGCGCCAGTCCAAGGGTCAACTGCTGATCGATGAATTGCGACACCAGTTCTTGTTCGATATCGAGGCGCGATGGCAACGGGAAACCCATTCCCGCCTGCTGCTGAAATCCTTTCTCAATGCGATCAATGCGCTGGTCGAGGTCCTGGCGCGTGAGGGTCACATTATCGACCCTGGCGACCGTCTGCGCACCGGCGCCGCACGCAGCAAGCGCCAGCGCGACCAGGATTGCGGCGATGGCATGTTTGAGGTTCACAAGAGGTCCTTTCACCAATGGTTGCCTTTAGATGAAATGTATGGGCGCCCCGTAGGGGCGTTGCAACGGCGCCACAGGGCGCTGACGTCACGATTCGTCGGCGTTCAACGAGAGCACCGCCATGAACGCTTCCTGCGGGATCTCGACGCTGCCGACCATTTTCATGCGCTTTTTGCCTTCTTTTTGCTTTTCGAGCAGTTTGCGTTTGCGCGTCACATCGCCGCCGTAGCACTTGGCGAGCACATCTTTGCGCATTGCCCGAATGGTCTCGCGGGCGATCACCTTGCTGCCAATCGCCGCCTGAATCGGCACCTCGAACATCTGGCGCGGGATCAGTTTGCGCAGCCGTTCGACCAGCGCGCGCCCCTGCGCATACGCGAAATCGCGGTGAACGATGAGCGATAGCGCATCAACCGGTTGTCCGTTCACCAGAATATCCAGTTTCACCAGATCGGCGGGCTGATACCCGGCAAGCGTGTAGTCGAGCGAGGCGTACCCCTGCGTGCGCGACTTGAGCTGATCGTAGAAATCAACCACGATCTCGGAGAGCGGGATTTTGTACTTCAGCGCCACACGCTGTGGATCGAGATGTTCCATCGTCTCAAAGACGCCGCGTTTGCCGGTGACCAGTTCCATAATCGAGCCGATGTAGCGCGTCGGTGTGATGATCGTGATCAGCATGATCGGCTCTTCAATCGACTCGATCCGCCCCGCGTCCGGCATATCCGCCGGATTATCCACGGTGATCACGTCGCCGCTCGAGAGCAACACCTGATACTCAACGCTTGGCGCAGTGATTAACAAATCGAGACCATATTCGCGCTCCAGGCGTTCGCGCACAATCTCCATATGGAGCAACCCCAGGAAGCCGCAGCGGAAGCCAAAACCGAGCGCCGCCGATTTTTCGGGCACGAACGAGAGTGCCGCATCGTTGAGTTTCAATTTTTCGAGCGCGTCGCGCAAATCAGTGTAGGCATTGGTATCGACCGGATAGAGACCGGCGAAGACCATGGGCTTGGCGGGGCGGTAGCCGGGAAGCGCGATCTCGGCGGGCATGCTGGCAAGGGTGATGGTATCGCCTACCTGGCATTCGCCGATCTGCTTGAGACCGGTAGCGACATACCCGACCTCGCCGGTGTCGAGCATGTCGAGTGGCGTCATCTGCGGGCGGAACGCGCCGACTTCGAGGGCGTCCGCCTCGGCGCCGGTGCCGAG
>DAOTWI010000603.1:0-3086 GCA_034436075.1 Roseiflexus sp. | reverse complement strand
GCAAACCAGCGCGGAACGGCGTTGATCGTCATCTTTGCCGCTTCTGCGTCGCTGTCGATCATGGCGCGCATCTGGCATCCCATGGCGCGGAAGGCGATTGATTGCACGACGACCTCCTGCATTGTCTCTCTCACGGTGCATGATCCTGAGATCTGACGCTGGCTGAGCCTGTCGAAGCCAGCGTCAAGACGCAAATAGTAAACAGGAACCGCTCTACCGCGACGAGCGCGTGACGACGACCGGCGCCGGTCGTTGCGCCTGAACCGGCGGATTGACCGTCACTGGCGCACTCACCTCGCGCAACGCCGGAGGATTGGTGTTCTGGAACCCGGCTGCTTCTCCCGGCTGCGCAAGCGCCGTCAGCGGTTGCAGCGTCGGGATGACCGGCTGTTCCGCCAGCCACGCGGGTGGCGGCGCGACTACGGCTGCCCCTGCGGGAAGTTCGGTTTGCGCCGTTGCCGGGGTAGCGTGTCCCGCCAGCAGCGCCCATCCAGCCAGCGTCGCAGCCACCGATGCGGCGCTGATGACCAGTTTGAGCGTCTGGGTCGATACACGGGGCGTGTAGGTGCGTGATTTCATTGATTTCCTCAATGCCTGTGTGTATAATCATTGAAAATCGCAATCAACAATGCTCAATCGTCACCGTCGCGCTTCTCGCTGTCGCTCGCCTTGTCCAGCCGCGCGTAGACAACCGCGCCATCCGAGGCGGCGACATACACTTCGGCGCCGTCGGTGAACTTCACCTCGTACACATCCATGCCGCGCTCGTTCTCGCGCTCGACTTTGCGCGCCTGACCGCCGCCGCGATAGGCGATAGCAATCTGAGCGGCCTGTTCGGCGCTCACCGGTTGCAACGCGACAGGCTGCGCCAGCGTATTGGCGAGCACCACGCCATTCTGCGCATCGACGTAGACGGCGCCATTGGAAAAGACGATCTCGTAGGCTGGCGCGCCCTGGTAGATCACCAGTTCTGCCGGTTTGACTGGCGCAGCGCCCTGCGCCAGGTTCAGCGCAATCGCCTGCGCCTGCTCCGCCGAGACCGGGTATGCGTTCTGTGATTGCGCGTCCTGTCGGGTTGATTGCTGCTGCGCACCCTGGCGACTGGCTTCTTCAAGCCGGCGGTTGGCCTCGGCAAGTTGCCGATTCGCCTCTGCCAGCGCCTGCTGGTAAGCCGCCTCACGCTCGCGGATCAGCGCCTCCACGGTGGGGTCGAGAGCAACGGCGGCTTCAGTGGGCGCCGTGGTCGCCTCAACGACCGTTGGTGACGCAGATGCACTCGTCTGCGTCAATCGTCCTGCCAGCGCCCCAACCAACACCAGAACAAACGCGGTCAATGCCGCTGCAATGCCAAGAAGAGTAGACTGTTTCATGCCTGCTGTTCCCTTTCCTTTCGTATGTTCAGGAGAGCGATCAACGTGCGTCTGGAAATCGCGCCGGTAGATCAGGGACGACCCGTTCCTGTCCACCGTCCTATCCGTATGAATCCGTCTCAATCTGCGCGTATCCGTGTTCCATTCCAGGCTCTGCTCGTTGATCGCATGATGAGTTATAGCGCCGCTTGATTTGAACTTTCTTGGAATCACCCGGTTTGGATTCCAATCTTTTTCCAATCTTTTTGCGCTATGCTGATTGCAGTTGAGGTGATGCCATGAAAATCTTGCTGGTAGAAGACGATCAACGGCTGGCGCGGCTGATTGCGCGGGTGCTGCGCGATGAGCACTATCAGGTCGATGTGGTTCACGACGGTGACGCGGGGTTGGAGTATGCGCTACGGGGCGGCTACGAGGTGGCGATCATCGACTGGATGCTGCCGGAGCGCGATGGACCTTCGATCTGTCGCGCAGTGCGCGCGGCGCGACTGCCCACGGCGCTGCTGCTCCTGACGGCGCGCGGTCAGATCGAAGACAAGATGGTTGGTTTCGACAGCGGCGCCGACGATTATCTGGTCAAGCCGTTTGCATTCGAGGAACTGCTGGCGCGGGTGCGGGCGCTGGGGCGGCGCTTCACGCTGCAACCGGACGACCGCAATGAATTGCGCGTCGGCGATCTGGTGCTCGACCTGCGGCATCACACGGCGCGGCGCGGTACGCGCCCGCTTGATCTCACGCCGACGGAGTGGAACCTGCTCGAATACCTGATGCGCAACGCCGGGCAGGCGCTATCGCGCCAGCAGATTCTGGATTACGTCTGGTCCTATGAGCACGACGTGCAACCACAAATGGTTGATGTCTACATCTCGTACCTGCGACGCAAACTGAATGCACCCGGCGAGCGCGACCCAATTGCAACGGTGCGCGGCGTGGGGTACCGGTTGGAGGCGAGCCGTGTTTAGCGGATTGCGGTTGCGGCTGTCGCTGCTGTATGCGCTGGCGGCGCTTTTCCTGGTGGTGCTGATCGGCGGCGGCGCCTATCTGGTGGTGGCGCGCTACTTCTCAAATGTCACCGACCTGGCGCTACGCCACAAAATGGCGCACGAGTTCCACGCGCTCGGCGCGCCGCTTCCGCCCGATCTGGCGAATGCCGACCGCGACTGGTCGACGCTCCGCAGGGAAATCGTTCCCATTCCCTTTGTGCAGCCCAATCCGCCGGTCGAGCGGCGCGAAGATGAAGAGAAACCCAGACCAGGCGATGACGAACGGGAAAAAGACGAAGAGAAAACCGCACAGAGCGACGACGAACGAGCAGAAGCGGAACGCTCTCGCGCCCTGACGACGCCGGTTGATGTGGCGGAACTGGCGGCAATCATGGTGCTGCCGCTGGACACTTCGGGACGATTGCTCTTCAATCCCAACAATCTCGATCTGCCGCTCAACCCGGATCAGTATGCGTTTCAGGCGGCGCTGGCAGCAGGCAGCGACCTGCGCACAATCACGCTGAACGACGGTCGGCGGGCGCGCCTGCTGACCTATCGCCTCACCCGTTCCGGCGGGCCGGCGGCGCTGCAACTGGCGCGCGAATTGAGCGATCAGGAGCAGGTGTTGAACCAGTTGACCCTGGGGCTGATTGGTCTGGGAGCGTTCAGCATGGCGCTCGTCGGCGCGGCAAGCTGGTGGCTGGCGGGTTGCGCGCTGCGTCCGGCGCAGGAT
>DAOTWI010000602.1:0-1651 GCA_034436075.1 Roseiflexus sp. | reverse complement strand
CGTGGGGGTCAGTTCCGCCACACGCGCCTGCCGTTCCTGGATGCGCGCCATGATCGCGGTGCGCTGTTCGGGCGCTGCGGTGCGCAACTCGCGCTCGTCGCGCTGGATTGCAGCGAGTGCGTCTTCACGCTCAACTTTGTGTTCAGCCTGCGCTTCGAGCAGCGCGTCGCGCGCAACAGCACGGCGGCGCTGGCGTTGTGCGTCACTCCACGGCGATGGGCGCGGGCGCAACCGTCCTTGTGCAAACGCCTGTTGCTGATCGGCGCGCCGTTCCAGATCGGCGGCGGTCTGCCGTTTTGCACGCGCTTCCTGGCGCGGAGTTCTGAAACCGATCCGCTTCCTGATCTCCTCCGCCTGAGCGCGCATACCGTCGGCGCGGATCGTCGCAATGTCGCGCCGCGCCCGGTCGGGTTGATCGCCAGCGATCATCTGCGCTTTCAAGCGGTCATATTTGCGCCGGGTACGGCTGTCAGCAACGGGCATCTGAAATGGCGTCCGCCCGTCGGCAGTTCGCGGCGCAGCGGCGGAACGTCCACTGGCGGCATCTGCGCCGGGTCGGACAACCTCGCGCGCCGAGTCATAGAATCGGCGATCACGTCCCGCCAGCACATCGCCAGCACGTGACCAGGACGCTTTCACGACGTTTCCGACACCCTGCCTGGCGCTCTCGACATGGGGCGCCGCAATGCTTTTCCCGGCGCGCCAGAGATATCGTTCTGATTGCGCTTCCAGCGGCACGTGCCGGGTCACCGACTGCGCCATGCCGGTCAACTTCTCCGAACCGATCACCGTCACCAGCAGCGTAAGCAGACCAAGCACATAGCCGGTGAATCCCTCAGCCGCGCCGCCTCTCAACGGCGACACGAGCGCCACTGCGACGATCATCGTTGCCGCCAGCGCAACCTGTTCGATCAGGAGGTCGAACAGACGGTTGAGCCAGCCATAGAAGCGCGGCGATGTCGAGCGATCCATCAGCAGCGCGCCAGCAAGCGGCGCAAGACCGACCAGCACCATCACGTGCACGACGCGAAATGCGCTTTTGACGATCAACCAGACCATCACCAGCCAGAATAGGGCATACATCAGCATTGCGCCGATATTCAGGTCGAATCCCACTGGCGTCGGCGTCTCGAACGCGGCTCGTGAGAGGAGCGCATCGCTGATGGCGTTGAAGAGATCGATGATGAGCGCAAGCGTCGCCTGCGTCGAATTGATGAACAACGAGACGCCGAAGAAGGTCAGCAACAGCCCTTTCCCTTCGGTTGCCAGGCTCTGCTGACCTTCCGCCGCCAGACGGCTCATCCGCACGACGAAGAGAAGCGTCACCAGCAGTTGCGCCACAGCGCGCATCACACTCCAGATGGAAGCCATTGCCGGATGGTCGTAGGTGAGAGCAGCCGGTGTGCAGAAGACGAAGTTGGTTGCTGCATTGTCGTTGCAGCTTGACGGAATGATCGTCCAGCGATCAGACGCCTGCGCATTGAGAAGCACCAGCACGATGCGCTGCGCCGTCTCGCCGAAGGTGGCGATCACCCCGGCGACGACGCCCATCCCGGCGTCGAGCACCCAGGCGCCGGGGTTGAGGTTGCGCGACAACCAGCCGCCCACCGGGTCGGAGTTGGGCGTCGTGTGCGGTGCAGGCGCTTCCAGC
>DAOTWI010000601.1:0-3695 GCA_034436075.1 Roseiflexus sp. | reverse complement strand
CGGGCGAACGGTGACCATCACCCGTCGCTCGACCTCGCGGCTGGGACGGAACCAGGGCTGAGCCTGGCTCCTGGTTGCAATGCCCGGCGCTCTTCGGTGACGGTCGCCTGCGCCTTGGAAACGTGTCTGGTGGCGTTGCAATGCAACGCCACTACGTGCTATTACGTGCTACGTGCAATCACTCACAACTTCCCACCTGCAACCTGTAACCCTTTCACCTCTCACCTCTCGCCCCTTACCTCAAGAAAACGATGTCATCCCCTGTTCATAATTCGCCATTAACATCAGAGCAACTGCTCGATTGAACGGGGGCTCATCTGTTTTCAGCGAGGGTGTCTGGTATGCGTCGTGGTATTGCACTGCTCTGGTTGCTTGGCTTGTTTGGCGGTCTTTTCGTCTTCGCTCCCGCAACCGGGCAGACGCCGGTTGCGCGCGCCACGGTTCCGAACGAACAGAACTGGACGGTGACGCCGGGAACATGCGATCCGGCGTTCCAGGGCGCTGTCTTTGCAGCGTGGAATCCGGCGCCGGGCGCTCCCAACTGCGGCATCTTCACATCTGGCGCGCCATCGCCGAATCAGTTCGATACCAGCCAGGTTTTTCCGCCGAATGTGCTCAGGGATGACGCAAGTGTCACCGCGCCGTGTGAAAACGGCCGTACAAGCGGACTGTGCTACCGGATGTGGTATGTCGGCACGCGCACCGGCGATCCGGCGCGCCGGATTGGTTATGCTGTGTCGCCGGACGGCGTCTCCTGGCATCGCGTGCAAGGCGCGCACACCGGCGGCAGCGTCTTCGAAGGGTCTGGAACGCCAGGCAGTTTCGATCAGAATGGCGTAACCACATTTCACGTTATCAGAGATGGCGGGCAATATCACATGTGGTACACCGGCGTCAGCAGCGATTGGCGCTGGATAGGATTTGGCTATGCGACATCTGGCAACGGTGTTACCTGGACGCGCCAGAATGGCGGGGCGCCGGTGCTGACCACGCGCCCTGGATCGGGATTGTTCGACGATGACCGCATCATCGGACCATTTGTATTGATTGATGAGGCAAGCGCCATTGCGCCGTGTGAAAGCGGGCGCACGAGCGGGCGCTGCTTCCGTATGTGGTACGAGGGATTTCGTGCGGATAACAGTTTTTATATCGGACACGCGCTATCATCCAACGGGATTAACTGGACGATCGTTGATGGGCCAGACGAACGCGGTTCGGTTCTCTCCAATGCAGGCGGGTTTACCGATTTCGACTCGAATGATGTCGGTTTGACAGCGGTCATCAAGGACGGCGCGATCTACCGTATGTGGTACCAGGCAAAAGACTATAGCACGCCGGACAACTTCAGAATCGGGCATGTCACCTCGGTGAACGGCGTCAACTGGGAGCGTCCCAACCCCAACAATCCGGCGTTCAGTGGCGCCATGGACAACATCCAGGTCAATCCTTTCTACGCCAGTGATGATGTATGGGTCGTGCGGCTGCTGAAGGAAGACCTGACTTACCGCATGTGGTACGCCACGGCGAGCACGCCTAACAGCACCCGCTTCGGTCTGGTCGAGATGACGCAGGGGACGCCGATCACGCCCACGGTGCAACGCACCGGCGATGAGTTCAGTGTCACGTTCGCCACGCAACGAACGATACCGGTCAATGGCAGTGTGTTGCTCACGCTGCCTCCAGGCGCGTCGCTCGATCAGTTTTCCGCAATCGAATTGCAGGGGTTTGAACCTGGCGCCTCCCTTGTCCACGAACCTGGCGCGATCACCGACGCCTACAGCGGCTTTTCGGCGCGCGATGCGCTGGTGCTGCGCCTGCCGAATGGCGCTATCGCAGGACCCAAGGTGATCCGCTTCAGCCTTGGCGCCAGCGCATCCAGTCCCGCCTACCTTCTGATCCAGACGTTCGACACGCACAAGGTGCTCGAACGCGCGCGCGTCAACCTGGCGGATCTGCGAGTGACGCAGAGTGTGGGATCGGTTGTTGCCGGCGAACTGGCGACCTACACAGTCACTGTTAGTAACGTCGGTCCGAATGCGGTCTCGAATGCGCTGCTCAACAGCGCGTTCCCGGCGCAACTGACGGGCGTCGCCTGGACATGCACTGCATCAGGAGGGGCATCCTGCACGCCAGCGGGCGGCAGCGGCAACTGGAACAACAAGCCGCTCAATCTTCCGCCGGGCAGCAGCGTCACCCTGACCGTGACCGGCAATCTGCCGCCTGCGGAAACCGGACATCTGACGAGCAATGTCAGTATTGTCACACCGGCTGCGTTCAATGAACTGACGCCGGGCAACAATACCTCGACGCTCGTGACGCCGATCGAGGTGCGCGGCGACCTGTCAATCACGCGCGCCAGCAACCCGGCGACGCCGCAGGCGGGTCTACCCGTCACCTATACACTGACTGTCGCCAACAGCGGACCGAGCACGGTTGTTGGCGCGAGTGTCGTCAATCTCTTCCCGATCAGTGTAACGAATACGCTCTGGAATTGCAGCGCCACATCCGGCTCGTCTTGCCCTGCGTCGGGCAGCGGAAACATCAACGTACCGGTCACCCTGGCGCCCGGCGGCGTTGCAACCTTCACCGCCACCGGCGTCGTATCACCGTCCGCCGTCTCGATGCCGCCGCACTCGGCGATGGTGACCGTGCCGGGGAATGTGACCGACCCCAATTCGGAGAACAATGTGTTCACCGATGGCGGCGGATTGGAGCGCGTTGCAGACCTGGCGATCAGCAAGTCGGCATCGCCTGCAACCGTCGTCCCCGGACTGCCGGTCACCTACACCATCACTGTCACAAACACCGGTCCTGCCGACGCCGATGGCGCAACCGTGCTCGACCTGTTTCCGCCGACAATCACGAATGTGACATGGACGTGCAGCGGCGCTGCTGGCGCCAGTTGCGCGCAGGCGAGCGGCAGCGGCGATCTGGCGTTGAGCCTGCCAGCGTTCCCGGTTGGCGGATCGGCGACGATCACGATGACCGGCATCGTGGCGGCGCAGGCGACGGGGAATCTGATCAACACGGCGCAGGTGCTGCCGCCGGTCGGAGTCGAAGACCTGGCGTTCGCAAACAACAGCGCGTCGATTACGAGCGCGCTCCAGCCGCGCACCGATCTGGCGATCACGCAGACGACGCCGTCCCACGTGATTGTGGGACAGACCATAACCTATACCATCACGGTGCAGAACAACGGCCCGAGCGTTGCAGCCGGCGCACGGGTCAGCACGACGCCTCCTGCACTCGTGAGCGTGACAGGATGGACGTGTGCAGCGTCGGCGGGGTCGCAGTGCGGCGCAACGAGCGGCAGCGCGCCAGTGGATGACACCATCACGCTGGCGCCGGGCGGCACAGTCACCTATACTGTCACCGGCGCGGTCTTCAGCCGGGCAGTGGGACAACTCCCCTTCTCCAGCACCGTCACGGCGCAGTCAGGCGCCGAGGACCCGGTGGTGACGAACAACCAGGCGCAGAGTGCAACCCAGGCGATGTACGTGGTCACGTTGCCGGTGGTGGTGCGATGAGCGGCTGCGGTTCATTATTGATGCGGGGGCGTGACATCAGGTCTCCGCAGATTTTTCTGAAGCGCTTCGCCCCGGCGCTCTTCTATGGTTCTTAAGAAATAATCCGGTATCGCCACGTCCAGCCCGCGCAGGCGGGCTTCGCTTCCCGTAGCCCGCGACTTCAGTCGC
>DAOTWI010000600.1:0-4667 GCA_034436075.1 Roseiflexus sp. | reverse complement strand
TGAGCCTGCCGACGCCTGCGGCGGCTGAGCCTGCCGACGCCCGCAGCGGACGATGTAGGGTTCAGCGAACACGAGCCCGGTTGTTCAACAGCAACGCCGCTTCCAGAATCGCCTGCGCATCACGCTGCTCAATCCACGCCGCCCAGCGCAGCGCAATCGTTGGACCGAAGCGTGGCAGCAACCAGAGCCAGACATGGTCGAACATGGCGAGATCTTCAGGCAACGGCGCGCGTAACCGCGACAGTATGCGTGCATACCGCTGCTGATGGCGGACTTCCTGTTCAGCCATCCGCAGCAACATGATTTCGCACTGCTCATCGGGCGCCAGCGTCGCCAGGCGTCGATAGAGCGGCACGATCACCTGATGGCGGCGCCAGGCGCGCTGCACGGCATCAATCACCATCCAACGCAGCGTCGCCTGGCGGGCGAGGAGCAGGTTTGCCAGCATACGCTCTTCCTCCATGCTCAGTTCGCCGATGACTACCGATCCATCAACAGGATCAACCGGGCTGATGCCTCAGGCTCTGGTTCCAGCATGCGCCTGCCCGCAGCGCGCTGCGACGTTGCAGCGAGTTGCGTCCGGCGCGCATTGACCGACAGCGATTGTGGCGTCGTGGGCGCCAGCGAGAGCGGGCGCAGCGTCTGCGCGCGCACGAAGGTCGCCGTCAGGCGCCCGTCTTTGTCCATCGTCCAGCAAATCGTCAGCATCGCGGGTTCCTCCTTTCGCCTTCCAATACAGCGTTCACAAACGAGGCACTGGTCTGTTGCAGGGCGCAACAAACCATGCGCACGATCAGGGGATCGGCGCCGACCGGCATCAGGCGCAGTGCAGAGCAAACCTCATCCGTCCGTCCGTCGGCGACGGACAGACGGCTGCACGGTGCACAACAGATTGTTGCCTGAAACCTGGAAGACAGCAGCGCAACGCCGGAGATGGCGGATGTGCGCCGGGCACATCGGGCGTGCGCTCAACAAACAACCCTGGCGCAGCACGCTCGCCAGGGTGTCACAGAGGAAGCGCAGACAACGCTACGCGACACTGGCGAGAGGAGGTGCGTCCGGGAATGCTGTTGCGGCGCAGCGCCGCTGACTACGATGACCGCCTTCGTCCATATTTCGCCCCAAACAGAAACCCCTCCGGTAACGCCGGAGGGGTTGAACGCTCTCACGAACGCTCCCCCTCCGGTTGAGCTTAAGCTGTCACACAACGTAGCGGCAACGCCGCAGTTACTTTGGCAAAGCCCTTAAGCCGAGCCTGCTGTGCGCCCCTGAGCGTCTTTCGACGGGCCGGAGCAGTAACCTCTGTTTGTGTGAAACCGCGCCTACCAGGGAGCAACTTCTCAGAACCGTCGATATCTTATCTCACAAATCGCCGGTTGTCAAGACCCAACTTGTCGTCCAGTCGCATGGTGCGTGGGAGTACGCGGATTCGCACGGATTGAGACGGACGAACACGAATCGATCACCTGTCATACATCCGTGCGAATCCGTCGCATCCGTGTACATCCGTGTCCCATGACGACAACGTCTTGTTCATTGACCGCAGCGCATACGTGTCGGGAAGATGTATCCTCTCTGTAACTGTTCCGACTACCCTCATGACAGAAACGGTTGCGCAGGGCGCGTCTTTTTTATCCCCTACACGAACGCGCGCCCAAACGCGACGTGGAAGCGACAACAACAGACCCCCAGAACTCAACCCGCCCTTGTCGGGCGCACATGTCGAAGGAGACGCTGATGAGCCAGAAAAACGGCTTTGATCCGAACGATCCGATTGGCAACCTGCGCAAAGCCCGCGACGCAACGCTCGACGCGTGGGCGAAAGCGATGATCGACCTGGTCAACACCGAAACGTTTGCGCGCTGGGTCGGGGCGACGCTCGACTCGTACCTGATTGCGTCGGCGCCGCTGCAGCAGTTGATCAACACGTCGATGAAGACGTCGCTGGCGCGCCTGAACCTTCCGTCGCGCGAGGAACTGACCACGCTGGCGCGCCGGGTCACGAACATCGAAATGCGCCTGGATGACATCGAGATCAAACTGGATCAACTGGCGCACGCGCTGCGCACGCAAACGCCGGTGATCGTCGAGATGCTCACCGAGCAACTCGAACAGAACAAGCAGGAGGGCGTGGAACTCAACGGCATGGAGCAGCGCCTGGCGGCGCTCGATCACAAAGCTGATCAGATGCTCCAGTTGATCGAACGATTGCAACATGCCGCGCTCGTGACCGAAGACGCTCCGCAAAAGCGCCGCAAGCCGCCGCGCCAGGTTCCGCCGCCCGAACCGCCGACCCCCGAAGAGGTCAAAGAAGATCACGCTATTGAAGGGTTTTAGAAGATATGCGGCATCTGCCGCACGTGAGCAGCAAGGAGCAGGTCAATGACGACGTCGCGTGAGACGACGCTCTTTCCCGTAGATCCGGCGACAGTGGCGAAGAACCTGTACGCCGAGGCTGAGCGTTTGGGAAAAGCCTATGAGATGGGCGTCAAGGTCGCCACGGGCAAGCAAAAGGCGAAAGTGGCGCAGACGCCGAAAGAAGCGATCTGGACGCTGAATAAGACGACGCTGTACCACTACTACCCGCAGGCGCCTGCGGAGAAGCGCAAACGTGTGCCGTTGTTGCTCGTCTTTGCGTTGATCAACAAACCCTACATCTTCGACCTGCGCCCCGGAAATAGCTTCGTCGAATACATCGTCCAGCAGGGGTACAGCGTCTATCTGGTCGACTGGGGCGCGCCCGGTCCCGAAGATGCCCATCTGACCTTCGACGATTATGCGCTCGAATATCTACCGCGCGCGATTCGTCGCATACAAATGCACAGCGGGCAGCACGATTTCAGTATGCTCGGCTGGTGCATCGGCGCAACGCTCGCGACAATCTATGCAGCAATGCGCCCGGACGATGGTCTGCGCAATCTGATCCTGCTGACGGCGCCGATCGATTTTTCCAACAAGGGCGCGATGGGGCCTTTCCCCAAGTGGCTGAAAGAGGAGTATTTCAACCTCGACGCCATCCTGGAGCAGACGGGCAACTACCCCGGTGAGATGATCGATGTTGGCAGCAAACTGCTCAAGCCGGTCGAAAATCTGGTTGGCAATTACCTGCGGTTGCTCGATAACCTCGATGATCCAAAGATTGTCGAGTCGTGGCAGGCGATGAATACCTGGGTGAGCGATGGCGTGCCGTTTGCTGGCGCTGCGTACCGCCAACTGGTCGTCGATCTCTATCGCGAAAACCGGTTGATGAATGGCACGTGGATCATGCGCGGTCGCCCGGTCAATCTGGGAGACATCAAAGCGTCGCTGCTCAACATCATTGCGCGGCAGGATCACATTGTGCCGCCGTGCCAGTCCGAAACCATTCTGGATCGCGTGAGCAGCGCCGACAAACATCAGATCATTATGCCTGGCGGTCATATTGGCATCATGGCTGGCAGCGGCGCACGCCGTGGTCTGTGGCCGCAGATCGATGCCTGGCTCGCCGATCGGTCGATCTAAAACGGTTATCAATAATGAGGAGACAAGACGATGCGCCTGAAAGATAAGGTTGCAATTGTGACCGGTGCGGGCCATGGGATCGGCAAGACGACTGCGCTTGCCTTCGCGCGCGAGGGAGCGCGCGTTGCAGCCGTCGATATCAATATGGCCGGCGCCGAAGCGACGGTGGCTGAGATTACCAGACAGGACGGGCGCGCGATCGCCGTCCAGGCCGATGTCTCTCAGGCGGCGTCGGTGGAGTCGATGGTCGAGACGGTGCTGGCGTGGGGTGGACGGATCGATGTGCTCCTCAACAATGCTGGCATTACGCGTGATGCGCGCCTGGTGAAGATGACCGAACAACAGTGGGATGCGGTGATCAACGTCAATCTCAAAGGCGTCTGGCTGTGCGCGCGCGCTGTGGCGCCGCATATGTCGGCTCAAGGCAGCGGGTCGATTATCAATGTCAGCTCGATCGTCGGTCTGTACGGCAACTTTGGCCAGTCGAACTACGCCGCCACGAAGGGCGGCGTCATTGCGATGACCAAAACCTGGGCGCGTGAACTTGGTCCTTCCGGCGTGCGGGTCAATGCTGTGACCCCGGGCTTCATCGCCACCGAGATGATCGGCACGATTCCGGAAAAAGTCATTCAGACCGTCCAGGAGCGCACGCCGCTGCGCCGCCTCGGCAAGCCGGAAGAGGTCGCCGCAGTGTACATCTTCCTCGCGTCCGACGACTCGAGTTTCGTGACCGGTTCGGTCATTCAGGTGGATGGCGGTCTGCTCTGGTGATGGCGCGCGTTTGCTGATCGTTCCGCACTGTTCTGGCAGCGACGTTGGATGGCGACATCCAGCGTCGCTGTTTTTCTGGCAAGCCTTTTTGTGCTATGATTGATGCACCCGGTTTTTCGTGAGAGAACCCTATGGCTGACGATCTCCTTCTCGGCATCGATGTTGGCACGACCAACATCAAGGCGCTCGTCTTCACCACGAGCGGCGCATTGGCGGCGTCCGCCAGCATTCCCACCCCCACCGAACGACCGCAGCCCGGATGGGCGGAACACGATCCACACGCGCTCTGGCAGGCGGTCGTCGATGTGATCCGTCGCGCGCTGGCATTGATCGACGATCCCCGGCGGATGCGCGGACTGGCGGTGGCGAGCGTCGGCGAGGCAGGCGTTCTGCTC
>DAOTWI010000599.1:0-2809 GCA_034436075.1 Roseiflexus sp. | reverse complement strand
AACGGGAGCGCTGCAGGACCATCCGGGCGCAGCGCAATCAAACCGCGCCGATAGACCTGCGTCGGCGCACCGTCGAGCATGATCGGCGGCCCCACTGGATCGCCAAAAGCCGCCTCGCCGCCGAAGCGCTCCCAGTAATCAGCGAACGCATCGGCAGTTGGCGGAACGGTTGCAATCGGCGCAGGCGACGGCTGCTGCGTCTCAACAGGCGATTGCAGCGGAGCGGAACAGGCGGTGGCGATGATAGCGATGAGAAGCGGAAGAAGATGTTTCACGACGATGCCCGAGAACCGAGAACCAAGAACTGACTTCTCACCGTGGTACAGGCGTTGCACTGCAACGCCTGTACCACGGTCGCACCTGCAACCTTTCTCGCGCTCCAACCGTTGCACTGCAACGGCTCTCCGTGCAACCTGCACTCGCCCGTCTGTGCGCAAGACATCAGGTTCCAGGCATTGTCTCACACATCACATCGAACCCTGCCGCCTGGTAGAACGGCGATTGCAGAACGCTGTTCGGCAGCGATCGGACCAACCAGTTGCGCAGGCGGCACAGAACCGGATTCGCGATCTGCGCGCCTGCGCCAAGACGCCGCGAGGTCTTTGTCACCCAGGCGGTGCGGGCGCAGCGTTCCGCTTCATAGCGGCGCAGGGCGAGCGTGTGATCCGTTTCGGCGTGCAATGATCGCGCCAGCACATACGCCGACTCGATGGCCATGCACGCGCCCTGCCCCATATTGGGGGTCGTGGGATGTGCGGCATCGCCCAGCAACGTGATGCGTCCCTGCGTCCAGGGTGTGAACGGCGGAATGTCGTAGATGTCGTTGTGCAGAATCGCCGGTGCGGGCGTGGCTTCCAGCACATGCCGGATGGGATCGTGCCAGTCGCCGAAGATCTTCAGCAGGCGCGTTTTCCGTTCTTCTGGAGAAGAGGCGTCTCCTGCCGGTTGATTGTGCGTGGCAAACCAGTAGACGCGCCGGTGGTCGATGCGTACCATGCCGAATCGCGCTCCCTGTCCCCACGACTCGGACGTCAACCCCAGAGCGGCTTCATCCGCTGTCTCAACAACGCCGCGCCAGGCGGTGTATCCTGAATAGCGCAGCCGGATATTGGGAAACATCTGTTTACGAACGACTGAGTGAATGCCATCTGCGCCAATCAGAAGATCGGCGCGAGCGGGTGCGCTATGGGCGAACCGGGCAGTGACCGAGTGGGCGTCCTGCGTAAAACCGGTGCACGGCATGGCAAATCGGAGGGCGCCCGGCTTGAGCGCATCCGCAAGAATGCGATGCAGCGCCGCGCGATGGATCGCAATGACTGGCGCGCCATAACGGGCTGCCAGTTCGTCCAGGTTCGTTTCGTACAGCGCATTGCCGTCCGCTGCACGGATTTGAGAGCGGGTCAGTCGCGCCCCTGCAGCAGCGACCGCTTCTCCCACGCCAAGCGCATGCAAGACCTTCATAGCATTCGACCACAGCACGAGCCCTGCGCCGGCATCGCGCGGTTCGGCGGCGCGTTCATACACTACAGCATCAATATTTCGCCGTTGCAGGGCAAGCGCGGTGCATAACCCGCCAATGCCGCCGCCTATGATGATAACATGTGTCATGATGGTGTCGTCTGTTTCCTCCGCGGCGCGTGATTCTCAAGAGGGATGTATGCAGATGAACCATGAAACCGGCATACCCCAGGATCATCAATCGCACAAAGTTCTTGTACTCATCATACGAAAGAATGATCAGTGTGTCATCTTTCCAACGTATGGCGTTCGCTCCTATCGAAGTCCAGCCTGCTCATTCTGGAGCGTTGCAAATGCCGGGAGCGCAAGAGTTGCGAGACTATTACGTTTGGTCATTACGCCTCTACCCAAACTGCTGGATCATGGAGTATCATAACCGGGTAGAGGGATGACTCCGCCTTGAACGCGGCAGGTCATCCCTTGTACATAATCGCCTCTGACACGACCGGCGCAGGTGCGCTACACCGCAGCGTGTCGCTATCCTCTGGCGGCGCTGCACGGCTGGCAGAGACGCAATGAAGCGCATATTGAACGTCGGCAATGTTGCCGATGGACACCGTCAGCACAGACAAGGAGGCTTTCCCGATGTATGTCGAAGCCAATCGCGCGATCGCGCGATATGTCGCCGAAGCCGCATGGAACCAGGGCCGGCTCGAGGTCATCGATGAGGTGTTCGCCCCTGGATTCGTCAATCATGACCCATCGGCGCATCAGGTGCGCAACGCGAAGGCGCTCAAACGCTGGATCGAGCGACTACGCATCGCGTTCCCCGATATGCACATGACCATCGAAGACCTGATCGCCGAACGCGACCGGGTTGTAGTGCGCTGGAGCTGGACGGGGACGCATACGGGGTTCTACGGGTCAATCCCGCCAAGCTACAATGCCGTCACGCTCCACGGAATGACGATTGAGCGGTTTGTCGAGGGCAAGATCGCCGAGGCGTGGTGGAGTTATGACGGTTCGGCGATGATGTTACAGATCGGCGCCTTCCCCACGGCGCTGGAAGTGGGACACTAACCATCGCGTTGCGCCCGCAGTGAGGCGCCCCAGGACGCTCAGCGCGGCAGCGAACATGACTGCCGACGCCAGGGGCCACCAGGACACGGTGTTGGGCCAGACCAGGAGATTGGCAGCCTGAGCAATGGTCAACAACAGCATCATCCTCCGCAAACCACGCGAAGGAACATCGACGGCGGCGCTGGCGATCAGCGCCACTGCTGTTATAGTCACCATGTACTGCGGGCTGAAGACCCGGTTGAGCAGCAGGAATGCGGCTGGCGCCAGCGCC
>DAOTWI010000598.1:0-4602 GCA_034436075.1 Roseiflexus sp. | reverse complement strand
CGGATGCATCGACATCGAAAATGACCGGACTCCCGGTGGCAGCGGGGTGAGCAGCCTCGCCCGCGTGACCATTTTGAGCGGATGGGTCAGCGCCGTTGCCCGACAGGTCTGGCAGCGCTGGCTGTCGTTTCCAGGGCCAGGCATCGATCAACGGCCTGCGAGTCATCTCGATCGCGGCTGGTTCGAGCAGCACGGCGCCCATCAGATGGGTGCGCTCGTCTTTCTGCAATCGCTGCTTGCTCTGTGTGACTACATCCTGTTCATCGACAGCCGGGTCGATCACCACGACCACGCCATCCATGTGGGGCGCCAGCAATGCCGCATCAGGTCCTGCCATCGCCGCCGGACCGTCGAAGATGACCACATCGGCGACACTGGTGAAAAGATGGGTGAGTTCGTGCCAGCGGCGCGAACTCAGCATCGCCGGTTGCGCATCGAGCGTCGGCGCCACCGGCAGAAGGGCGACGTTTGGAATAGCCGAGGGGACAAGATGCGTCCGCAATGCCTGGCGATCCCCTGCTGCAAGGCGGGTCCATGGGCGACCGGAGTCGGGATCGGCGCTCAACAGGCGCGACAGGTGCGGTGCGGTCGGCTCGGCATCCACTAGGAGCACACGATGCCCCGAGCGCGCAAACAGATCGGCGAGGTCGGCGCTGACTGCGCTGCGCGCCTCGCTCGGATGCGCGCTGGTGACCAGCAGCGCGTGAACCCCCTCTTCGCGCGCTGCCAGCATCAGGTTGGTTTGTATCTGGCGCATGGCTTCGAGCCGGCGCTCCGCCTGCGCCTCTGCAACATTCTGGATCGGCAGACCCTTGGGAACGCTGCCAAGCACCGGCATCGCAATCCGGTCACGAACGTCGCCGGGACCGTGCAGCCGGGGATCGACGCGGTCCAGCGCATACGCTGCTGCAATCGCGATCAGGAACCCGCCGAGACCGGCGAAGAGGATTGTCATGTTGCGACGCGAAGGCAGAGGAGCAGGCGGCGGCTCGGCAGGCTCGAACGGCGTCAGCACATTGACCACGCTGCTGTTCTTGTACGAAAGCAGGCGATTATAGGTGTCCTGCTCTTTGCTCAGACTCGCTTCGAGTTGCATCAACGTCTGGTTGATTTCGGCGAGGTCGCTGGCAGAGACGACCTGCTGGCGACGGAAGGTCGTTTCTTCGATGCGCGCGCGCAGATCGTTCAGGCGCGCCTCGCTCTCGCGCAGTTGCTGCTCGATGGTCATCTGCTCGGCGGCGACTTTATCGGGTGATGTCGGGCTGTAGGCGATCAACTGATCAGCAATCGCATTAGCGATGGCAGCGGCGCGCACCGGGTTCGAGTCGGTGACATAGATTTCGAGCAGGTTGGCGCTTGGCACCACCGCTGTGCGCAGCATATAGTTGGCAATGACATCCCACGAGAATGGCAGGTTCAGCTTCTCCTGCACCGGCTGAAGGATGCGTTCGCGTTTCGCCAGTTCACCGTAGAAACGCCCTAGCGACGAACCCAACTGCATCTGAATCGGATCGGGCCGCTGGCTTTCGAGTGTATTGCCGATCATGAGCGTCGCACGCGCCACGTAGTAGCGCGTTTCGGAGCGGCTGATAGCAAAAGCGACGCCGCTGGAGAGCGGCACTGCGATAAGCATGATCCACCACCAGCGCAAGATGGGGCGTAGCAGGCGGATCACTTCATGAGGGGTAATCATCATAAATCGTCGCTCCTGACCAACCGACCGGCGCTTTCCGGGAGAGTCTTAGCGGATCGAAAACAACGGCGCGCCAACCGTGCGCTCGTAGAGCGGTTGCGCAACGCCGCGCCGTGCCAGTGCCGCTTCTTCCTGGTGCATAATCCAGGCGACCGCACTCAGCAGGTCGTGAGCGACATGTTCCGGTGGATGGCGCTGGATCTCCGGGCGCATCATTTGCTGCGTTCCCCTCCCGGTACGCACCAGTATACTACGTATTCCCAGCGCGCGCCCGGCTGCAATATCGCTCCAGGCATCACCGACCAGATACGCACGCGAGAGATCAACGTTCCACCGCGCTGCAAGGTCGCGCACCATGCCAGGGTTCGGCTTGCGACAATCGCACTTCTCGTGATCGTCGTGCGGGCAGTAGCGGATGTCGTGGATCTGCCCTCCATGGAGCGCCACCTGCACCTGCATGCGGGTATGAATATCTTCGACGACGCTCGCTGAAACGATGCCGCGCCCGACAATCGCCTGATTGGTGATCACAAAGATGCGAAAGCCGGCAAGGTTGAGCCAGCGCAACGCGGCCAGCGCACCCGGCAGAAACACAAACTCCTTCCACGACTTGACATGATCGACGCGGTTTTCGTTGATGACGCCGTCGCGATCCAGGAATACTGTTTGCATAGCTGCGCCTTTCAACCGAACAGGGTTCGGATTGCTGGTTTCATCGAGGTCGTGCGTCGGGGACCTGCCGGGTCGCTCCAACAGCCTATTCGTTCCAGTTGTAGGGTGAGTTGAGCAGGTTCGTATGCAGGAGAATGCGCGAACCCTCAAACTCGAAGGCAAACCGCACCTGGATCAACCCCAGACGTTCGAGCGCGGCATGCACCGCTTCCTGGCGCTCTTCACGGCAGTAGATCATCAGAAAGCCGCCGCCGCCGGCGCCGGTGATTTTGCCGCCGCCGGCGCCCGCCGCCATAGCGGCGGCGTATGCTTCATCGATGGCGCTGTTGGAGATGCCGCTGGCGAGTTGCTTCTTGTGGCGCCAGCTTTCATCGAGCATGGCGCCAAAATCGTCGAAGCGCCCCTCTTCGAGCGCCGCCTTGATCTGCCATCCAAGATTCTTGATGCTGTGGAGCGCTTCGACCGTTCTCCCGCTGCGCTGCTCGCTGCGCTCGCGCTGCTCGCTGAGAATCTCGCGCGCCTGGCGGGTGGCGCCGGTGTAGAACAGCATCAGACGCCGTTCGAACGTGCGAATGTTGCTGACGCTTATATTGAGCGGCGTGACCCGCACGCCCTCGGCGCTGAACTCGAAGCAGTTGAGACCGCCAAACGCCGCTGCGTATTGATCCTGCTTGCCGATCGGCGCCTCAAGACGCTTCGTTTCGATCTCGTAAGCCGTCTCCGCCAGTTGGCGTTTGTTCATTGCGTCGCCCGCCAGTGTGCTGCAGATGTTGCACAGCGTCACCGACACGGCGCTCGATGACCCCAACCCCGTTCCAGGAGGCACCTCCGACGCAATGAAAATGTTGAGCGGGACGCGCAGGTTGAAATGCTCGTAGATCACCTGCCCCATGCGCATCTCGAGGCTGCTGCTCGCCGCCCGGCCATCGACCGGCACCCGGAGGATGCTGCCGCGATAATCCGCAGAAATGACCTGAAAGGTGGTATCGAAATTCTTGGTTACGATGCCGTAGATATACTTGTTGATCGAAGCGCTGACGACCATGCCGCCAAAACGCTCGTAATACGCCGCAAGATCGGTGCCGCCGCCGCCAAAACTGATCCGCACTGGAGAGCGCGCGATGAGCATTCTCTATCTCCTTGCCTACGAGAAGCGCCGGGTGTCGCCAATGCCAACGCTCTGCGACAGCTTCTCGCAGCCGCAGCATCATCAGGCATCTCCACTGTAGCACGCCCCTATGACGCTGCCTTTAACAGCCACAGGGCGCTGATGACAATTTTCTTACGCGCCGTTTGTGGCGCATACCAGGATGTGCTACACTGAACAGGCATATCACACCCCGGAGGCGGAACGTGGCGCGGGTTGTTGCAGTGGCGAATCTCAAAGGCGGCATCGGCAAGACGACAACGGTCGTGAATGTGGGTGCGGGTCTGGCGCTCAAGGGCGCGCGCGTTCTGCTGGTCGATACCGATGCCCAGGGAAACCTGGCAATGGCTTTGGGCGTGCATCCCCGCCGCACCCTGTACGATCTCCTGGTCGATGGCGCGCCGATCGAACGTTGCATCATCGAGGCGCGTCCCGGTCTCGATCTCCTTCCAGCGGATGCAACGCTGCTCGGCGCCCAACCGATCATCGCGCGCCGTCCCGATTGGAGCCGGGCGCTGGCGCAGGCGCTCCAACCGGTCGTCGGGTCGTATGATTTCGTCCTGATCGACTCGGCAGGGTCGCTGACGCCGCTCAATGTCAATGCGCTGGTATGCGCCCATGATGTGATTGCGCCTACCACGGTCGAGCATTTTTCGGTGAAGAGCCTGGAGTTGCTCATGGCGCAAATTGGGCGCATCAAAGGCGGCGCCGGGCATGTGCGCATGATTATCCCGACGATGTACGATCCGCGGGTGCGGCAGTCGGGCGAGTTGCTCGCCATGCTCCGCACGCGCTACGGCGAGCGGGTGACGCCGCCAGTGCGCGTGAATGTGCGACTTTCCGAAGCGCCCGCGCTGGGTAAAACGATCTATGAGTACGATCCGCGCTCTCGCGGCGCCATCGACTATGCGGTGCTGGTGGAACATATCAGCCGGGCGTTCGGCTTCGCGGCGCGCCCAAAACCGCAGGCGCCGCCTGATCCTGCGCCCGCGCCAAAACCCGCAACCGCGCCGCATCGTCCGGTTTCGTCCGCCGCTCCAGAGACCTGCCCGCACTGCGGGCGTGCGCTGCAACACACGAGTCTGGCGGG
>DAOTWI010000597.1:0-3492 GCA_034436075.1 Roseiflexus sp. | reverse complement strand
CAGCACCAGCAGCAGCCCGATGCCCAGCAGCGCCGCACCGGCGAGGTCGAACGTCTGCGCGGTGCGGATGCGGTCGGCGGGCAGTGCGTGCAGCGCCAGCGCAATCGCACCGATACCAATCGGGATATTGACGTAGAAAATTGCCTGCCAGCCAACTGCATCGAGCAGCGCCCCTCCCAGCACCGGACCGGTCAGAATGCCAGCAGCGACCGCCGTGCCGATGTAGCCAAGCGCCTGGCCGCGCTGCGACGGCGGGAAGGCTTCCACCAGCAGCGCCGCGCCGACTCCCTGGATCATGGCTGCGCCAATTGCCTGCACTACGCGAAAGCCGATGAGGGCGTTGATATTCCACGAAAGCCCGCACAACGCCGAACTGATGGTGAAAATGACGAAGCCGGCCACATAGACGCTGCGTTTGCCGATCATGTCCCCCAGGCGCCCCATGCTCGGCAGCAGACAGGTGATCCCCAGCAGGTATGCCAGCACCACCCATTCGACCTCGTGCAACCCGGCGCCGAACGAATCCTGCAATGTTTTGAGCGCAATGTTGACGATCGAACCGTCGATGGTGCTCATGAACACGCCAGTCGCCACGGCAAGCAGCGCCCACCATTTGCGTTCCATCGGGAGATGCTTTCTATTCAGTGTAGCCAAGCCAGCGGAGGGCATTCGGGTCGTCGCGCCAGTGGTCGCGCGCTTTGACCCATAGATCGAGGTAGACGGGACGTTCCAGCATCTCCTCGATCGCCTGGCGCGCGCCGCTGCCGATCTTCTTGAGCATGCCGCCGCCGGCGCCGATCAGGATCGATTTCTGCGTCTCCCGCTCGACCACGATGGTCATGCGGATGTAGGTGACCTTCTCTTTCTCTTCCCACTCTTCGAGTTCGACGGCCACGCTGTGCGGCACTTCCTGCTGCGTGTGGCGCAGCACCTGCTCACGCACCAGTTCGGCGGCAAGTTCGCGTTCGCTCAGGTCGGTCACCTGTCCCTCCGGGTAGAGCGGCGGGCTTTCGGGAAGCAGGCGCACGATTTCATCCAGCAGCGCATCGAGACCCTGTCCGCGCAGCGCCGATACGGCGACTTCCATATCCCACGGCGCCAGCGCGCGGTACGCCTGAAGATTGTCGGCGCCGCGTTTTGCGCGCAGATCGATCTTATTGAGCACCAGGATGCGCCGCGCCGGCGCCTTGCGCACCAGCGCCGCAATCCGCTCGTCAAGGCGCCCCGGCGGGCGGGTGATGTCCACCACCATGCACACCACATCGGCGTCGGGGATGGCGCGCCGTGCCTGTTTGACCATGTAGGCGCCGAGGCGGTTGCGCGGCTCGTGGATGCCAGGGGTGTCAACGAACACAATCTGCGCGTCGGGGCGGGTCAGGATGCCGCGAATGGCGGTGCGCGTCGTCTGCGGCTTGGGCGACACAATTGCGACTTTCTGCCCGAGCAGCGCGTTGAGCAGCGTGGATTTGCCGACATTCGGGCGCCCGACCAGCGCCACAAACCCGGCGCGGTGGGGACCTTCGGGAAGCGCCGGGCGGGTTGCGGGGGGCAGGATTGTTTCTTCCGCTTCTTCGGCGTGTTCTTCTTCGCGTTCAACCAGAAACGGCGCCAGGCGTTCCAGGCGCTGATCCAGATCGAACTCATCGGCGGGCAGCGTCTCGAACCCCAGCAACCGCTCATTGGCGTCGAAATCAAGCATGGCCAGCGCCTCCAGCGGCTGCACCGACGCCGGTTCTTCGCCGAAGAGATTGACGGTCAGCGTGCGTTCGGCAGCGTCGAACGACGCCTGCGGATGCGCCAGCGCCAGCGCCAGGTCGTCGGCGTCAATCTCATCGTCCAGCGCCAGCTCAACGCCGATCACCTGACCCTGCGGATCGAGCAGCAGCGTTGCATCGCACTCGCCTTCAAGCGTTGCGTCCTCGTCGGCGGTTTCGATGAAGCGCCAGGAGAGCGACCTGGCGTCCGGGTCGTAGAGCAGCGTGATCATAGGTGTCACATCTCAATTCTCAACCACGCACGCCCCCGGCGTCGCAATCACGGTGATGTTCTCAAATTCGAGCAGGCGGAGAAACTGTTCCATCGAGCGTTTGGCTTCGTCGGCAGCGCGCTGCATGATGCCATTTTCGCAGGCGGCTGCCAGAATCTGGCGTTCCGCCTCCTGCCGCGCCTGCGTTTCCAGGTTCGGGTTCTGCCCGCCGGTCAGTTGCGTGATCAGGCGCGTCTGCCGGTCGTAGACGCGGGTGCGTTCGTTGTTCAGGCGCGCGCTGAAAATCTCGGAGGCGGGCAGGGTCAGCGTCACGCTCTTTCCATCAGGCGAAACGATCACATCGCGTTCGGTCAGTTTGCTCAGATCGACGCCAGCCACCACGTCGCCGCTGGCGATCAGCAGCAGCCGTTCGCCTAGAAACATGTCGAGCGGATCGCCCCGTGCGGTCGAGGCTTCGACGACCCGTTCGATGGCGAAGCGCTGCGTCTCCAGGCGTCTGAGGTTCTTCATCTGCTGAATCGCGCCGCCCCGGTCGCGGATGGTTGGCGTTGGCGTGGCGATGAGTTGCACCACCTGCTGCGGCACATTCGGAACGAACGCCGCCACGACCTGCTGCCAGAAGAGCATTAGCAGCACCACGACCGTGATGGCGCCAAGCGCGATGTACAGCAGCGTCGCAGCGCACCCGCCGCCCGCCAGCGGGACGCCGTAGGGAGGGGTTCGCCCGGTATCGAACGGGATGTAGGGTTCCTCCAGATCGTCATCGACCTCTTCGCCGCGGGCGCGGCGCAACCGTCGTTCCATGAGCGACTCGCGGCGCAGCGAGCGCGACAGTTCATCACGGCGCATCACCCGGCGACGCGGCGGAGGCGTTTCTTCCTCCTCTTCTGGATCGTCGTCGTAGCGAGGCATGATCTCCTCCAGCGCACTACCCGCGTTTGATGCCGGTATGAATGGCAGCTGCGCCCAACCCGACCAGGCGGTAGGTTACATCGCTCCAACCTGCTGCGCGCATAATCTGCGCCAGTTCGTCGGGTGGCGGGAAGACGCGCGCCGATTGCGGCAGATAGGTGTAGGCTTCAGGATCGGCGCCGAGCGCGCGCGCCATGAGCGGCACAATCCGCTGGAAATAGACCCAGTGCCCGAACCGCAGCAACGGCTGGCGCGGGCGCGCCACTTCCAGGCAGGCGACTGTTCCGCCAGGGCGCACGACCCGCCACATCTCGCGGAATGCGGCGGCGATGTCGGTCACATTGCGCAGCGTGAACCCGGTCGTAATCGCGTCGAAACTCTCATCGGCAAACGGCAGCGCCAGCGCATCTCCTGCCACGAACACGGCGCGCTGCCCCGCAATTTTGGGCAGACCGGCGCGCATCATCGGCAGGGTAAAATCCACCCCGACCGCCAGGCCATTGGGCATCCATTCCGCCAGTTCGACCAGAAAATCGCCGGTGCCGGTGCCAATGTCGAGCGCCCGCCCGCAACTCGGCGGCGCCGCCAGCGCC
>DAOTWI010000596.1:0-3924 GCA_034436075.1 Roseiflexus sp. | reverse complement strand
GAGAACTGAGAACTGAGAACTGAGAACTGAGAACTGAGGACTGAGAACTGAGAACTGAGAACTGAGAACTGAGAACTGAGAACTGAGAACTGAGGACTGAGGACTGAGAACTGGAGGTTAGGGGTTAGACTTCCTACCTCTCACCTCGCGCCTCGTGCCTCGTGCCTCTTGCCTCTCGCCTCTCACCTCGCGCCTCGTGCCTACGGAAAGAACGCATCCGGCGGCAGCGGCGCGACATCCGCCAGCGCGACGTGCAATGCCCGTTCTTCGCGGCGCACCTCGACGACGCGCCCCTGAAACCAGCGATCTTCTTTTCGCCAGCGCACGATGTCTCCCAGGCGCACGTCGATATGTTCCGGGCGAATGTATGCGCCCTCAAAATTGATGCTGAATCCATCCTGGCGCAATTCGTCCACCGGCAGGCTGGTGTAGCGCTGGCCATACCCGCGCCGATCGACATTCACGGTCAATAGACGACGCTCGGTCCGACTCACGTGCATTTCCTCGAAAGCGGATCAACATTCGCGCTATTATAGCATCACCTTGACGCGCTTCTCAGGCTGCGGTATACTCGTACACGGTATCCGCGCCAGCAGAAGACATCGCCCGCCCGGCGGCTCCCGTTGACGAGCAATGGTCCTGTGTACGACAACGCAGTCGTGCAGGTGCACATCCCCTCGCACATCCCCTCGCGGGGAGTGTACGACTCACGCCGTATTTCAGCGCCAGCCCCGCAAGATGCCGCTCTGCCCGCGATGAGGAGGGCTTATGATCCGTCCACGAGTGCAGCACGTCAGCATTCCGCGTCCTCCCGGCAGTGATGAAGCCACGCGCGCTTTTTATGGCGCGCTGCTTGGACTCGAAGAGATCCCCGCGCCTTCGTCAATCGCCCATCTCGATGTGATCTGGTATCGCCTGGGTGATGTCGAACTTCACCTGTTCGCCGAGGAACCGCATGCTGATCCGTCTGGAAGACACGTTTGCATTGAGGTCGAGGACCTCGAAGCCACGCGCGCACGATTGATCGCCGCAGGCTACGCGCCTGAGGACACGATTGCGATCCCCGGTCGTCCGCGGTTCTTCTGCCGCGACCCGTTCGGCAATCGGATCGAGTTTACCACGATTGTTGATGACTACCTGAAGTATCAGGCATAACGCACACCAACCTGTTCTGAAAGAGAAGGGGCATACGGTTATGTCAAATACTATTGGCGTCGGTCTGGTTGGCTATAAGTTCATGGGCAAAGCGCACTCGAACGGATACCGCCAGGTCGCTGCGTTCTTTCCGGATGTCGCGTTGCGCCCGGTGATGAAGGCGATCTGCGGGCGCGACGAGGCGGCAGTGCGCGCCGCCGCCGCACAGTTTGGCTGGGAAGGGTACGAAACCGACTGGAAAAGACTGGTTGCCCGCGATGACATCGGGTTGATTGATGTCTCGACGCCAGGCGACACGCATGCGGCGATCAGCATCGCCGCCGCTGAGAACGGCAAGCACGTCTTCTGCGAAAAACCGCTGGCGAACACCCTCGCCGAAGCGCGGCAGATGCTCGACGCAGTGCAGCGCAATAAAGTCGTCGGCATGGTCAACTTCAACTACCGCCGCGTCCCGGCGGTGCAGCTCGCCAAATCGCTGATCGACTCCGGGCGTCTGGGGACGATCTATCACTGGCGCGCCGTCTATTTGCAAGACTGGATCATGGACCCCAATTTCCCGCTGGTCTGGCGTTTGCAGAAGGATGTCGCCGGCGCCGGCACGCTGGGCGATCTTGGCGCGCATATCATCGACCTGGCGCGCATGCTGGTGGGCGAAATCACTGAGGTGACCGGGCTGACCGAGACGTTCATCAAACGCCGGCCGACGCTCGCGGCAACAACAGGCGGGCTGGGCGCGGCGGCTGGTACGGAGATGGGCGAGGTGACGGTCGATGATGCCGCGCTCTTCCTGGCTCGCTTCGCCAATGGCGCCGTCGGCACATTCGAGGTGACGCGCTTCGCTAAGGGACGTGCAAACTACAACAGTTTCGAGATCAACGGCAGCAAGGGGAGTCTGCGCTTCAACCTCGAGCGCATGAACGAACTCGAAGTGCTGCTCGACGATGAGATGCCCGATGTCGCCGGGTTCCGCACCGTGCTGGTCACCAACGGCAATGCGCACCCATACCTGAGCGCCTGGTGGCCCGCCGGTCATATCATCGGCTGGGAGCATACCTTCACCCACGGCATCTACGATTTGCTGAACGGCATCGCCGCGGGCGTCTCGCCCGCCCCGACCTTCGAGGACGGGCTGCGCTGCCAGGCGATCCTCGACGCCGTTGAACGATCCGCCGGGAGCAAACAGTGGGTGGCGCCGGAGTATTAGAGGCAAGAGACGAGAGGTACGAGGCGCGAGGGGTCACAGAGGGTAGCGACGGTGCATCGCAACGTCGCCGGGCAAGAGACGAGAGGTACGAGGCGCGAGGGGTCACAGAGGGTAGCGACGGTGCATCGCACCGTCTCCGATTGCACCGCACCGTGTAGAGACGTGGCATCGCAACGTCTCCAAGAACATCAAACGAATGCACGACCTTTGAGATCTCAACCATCGATCCTGGAGGCGTTCGAGGCATGTTTCCGCCGGAACGAACGGCGACAACGCCGCGCACATGAATCGACCTCAAAGGTAGCGAGGCGGACGTAAAGACGTTGCAATGCAACGTCTTCACGTCCCCATCTTCAAGGAATACAGGAGAAGAATCTATGCCACGACCGGTTACTCTGTTTACGGGTCAGTGGGCGGATCTGCCGCTGGCGACGCTGGCTGCCAAAGCCAAAAGTTTCGGCTACGACGGACTGGAACTCGCCTGCTGGGGCGACCACTTCGAGGTCGATAAGGCGCTCGAATCCGACCGCTACATCCGCGAAAAGCGCGACCTGCTCGAGCAGCACGGGTTGCAGTGTTTCGCCATCAGCAACCACCTCGTCGGTCAGTGTGTGTGCGACAACATCGACGAACGCCACAAGGCGATCATCCCGGCGCGCATCTGGGGTGACGGCGATCCCGAAGGGGTGCGCCAGCGCGCCGCCGAGGAGATGAAGAACACCGCGCGCGCCGCCGCTGCCTTCGGCGTCAAACAGGTCAATGGCTTCACCGGATCGTCAATCTGGCATCTGATCTATTCCTTCCCGCCCAACATTCCCGAACAGATCGAGGCGGGGTACGCCGACTTCGCCGCGCGCTGGAACCCGATCATGGACGTGTTCGATGAGGTGGGGGTGCGCTTCGGTCTCGAAGTGCATCCGACCGAGATCGCCTACGACATTGTGACCACCGAGAAGACCCTCGCGGCGATCGGGCGCCGACCGGCGTTTGGCATCAATTTCGACCCCAGCCACCTGATTCATCAGTTCGTCGATCCGGTGCTGTTCATTGAAACATTCGCCGACCGCATCTATCACGTTCATGTGAAGGAGAGCCGCCGCAATCTGAACGGACGCACGAGCATTCTGGGGTCGCACCTCAACTTCGGCGACCCGCGCCGCGGCTGGGATTTCGTGTCGCCAGGGCACGGCGACATTCAGTGGGACCCGATCTTTCGCGCGCTGACCCGCATTGGTTACAACGGTCCGCTGTCGGTCGAGTGGGAAGACAGCGGCATGGACCGTGAGTTCGGCGCAGCGGAAGCGTGCGCGCTGGTGAAGAAGAGCGACTTCCCGCCGAGCGCCGTCGCCTTTGATGCAGCGTTCCAGAAGTGATACGAAGGGTGCAAAGCGTATGCCCCTTCTGCTGGACGGAAAAGTCGCAATTGTCACCGGCGCCAGCCGCGAAATTGGCGCGGCGATGGCGGAGTTGCTGGCAGCGCACGGTTGCGCGGTGCTGGCGGCGCACTTCGGTGAGACGGAACGCGCAGAAGCGGTGGTCGAGCGCATCCGCGCCACCGGCGGGCG
>DAOTWI010000595.1:0-2162 GCA_034436075.1 Roseiflexus sp. | reverse complement strand
TCGCGCCGGTCGCCATCGGCGTGGGGATCATCGCCCTCAGCGCCGGAATCGCATACGTCGCGTCGGCGGTCATCGAGCAGCAGGGGGTGGCGGCGGATGCGCCGGATGAGGGCGGTGATCGGACGGATGGCACACCGATAGGGGACGACCAGGCGACGATACCAGCGATTGTTCCTGCTCATCCGCAGCAACCTCCGCTCCCCGACGATCCTGCTCAACCACCTGCTCCCGGTTGGGTGTGGCGTGGTAAAGGTCCGCCTGGCAGCGCCCAAGGGTCATGGTACAATCCTCGTACCGGGGAAAGTCTCCATCCCGATTTGCAACACCCAGCGCCCGTTGGACCGCATTGGGATTACAAGGATCCATCAGGAACCACATGGCGCGTCTTTCCCGATGGACGCATGGAACCCAAAAAGCGAAGCACGAGACAACCATGATCACACATCGACTGCTCGGTCCTACAGCGCGTGACTATATGCGCGAGCGCCTCGCCCAAGGGAACACGCTCTCTTCGCTGGTCCTGGAATTGGTCGATCTTCAGCACGGCGCCTGTTGGACCTATCTTCCTGCGACGATCGCAGAGAACGCGATCGCTCGTTTCGACGTGAGCGTGTTAGGTTCTGGTCCGCAGTTTTGGGACCCGATCAATCCAGTGCAGATGGAACCCGTGGATACGCGATTACGAGAGCCCGTGATTGACTATCTTCAGGCGTATCTTGCCCAAAGACCCGAATGCGCGTGCGTGTTTGAGCATCAACTTGCAGCGCCTCATGATCCCTATCTGCAGACATTGACCTTGCCTCTCTTCTTCTATGATGAAGAGGTGTATCTTTACCTTTACGGAGGCATCCAGGAACGAGCAACGATTGCCGAAGCATTCGCAGCTGCAAACAGTTTCAATATGGTCGGTTTCTTAATCAACCAGACGGAATCGGTTTTGCCATCGGTATCGGGGACCTATGTCCTGCGAGATACGCTTGTCCTTCTGGCCCACAACGTCACTGCGCTCTTTGTTGAAGCCTTCGATGGCGAAGGGTGCGTGCTCTGGTCGGTTCGGAGCGGATAGTTGTCACCGTGCAAGATCGCCTGCACCAATACATCGTGGGGGTTAGGATTATCGGGTCTTGATATCTGTGGCGGTGTGAGCACGCCATTTAGGGAGCGACGTTTTCCCGCTCCCCCCAACCACCCTGAAAGTGTGCGCCTGGTTCTCGGTTCTCGGTTCTTGGTTCTGGGTTCTCGGTGGCGCGCCCGACTGCCGCTTTGCCGGTTGGGACCCAGCGCACTGGAGGTATGGCGATGCGCTCGACGCCGTTCAGACCGGCTTCGACGTCGCTGGAGTGCTGCCAGGCGCCAGCGCGCCGTTCAATAGCGCGCATGCGCTGATCTCGCTGGCGCGCGGCGACGGCGGTTCCTGAACCCGCCACTGCTACGCCTCACTGATGATCGTCAAGCCAGGGATCGCCTGATAGTCCGCAGGATTATGCGTAACAAGCGCAAGGTGATAGCGCAGCGCCGCCGCTGCGATCCACGCATCCTGCGGTGAGATCGGCAGCCCGGCGCGGGCGCGGATGGCGCGCACCTCAGCCCAACGGTGACAGAGCGCCATATCGACCGGCACAATCGTATATCGCTCCAGATAGCGCTCGAGCCGTTGCACCCGCACTTTTCCCCAGTCGCGCAGCGCCGCCCATTGAAACAGTTCCGCAACCGTCATCATACTGATCGCCAGTTCACGCTGCAGCAGATGCGGCGCATACGCCGCCGCGCGGCTGTCGCGCTTGAAGAGGTACGACACGATATTCGTATCCAGCAGCACGGTCGTCATCGGTCCCGGTCCTCGCGCCGCTGCTGCGCAATGGATGCGTTGATCGCATCCGCGCTCTCGTCGGCGGGCCAGAAATCAGCGGCCAACTCTGCGAGGTCGGTGACCGGCGCTGTCCGGCGTACGTGCGGCGGGATGGCATCGGTCTCAGGCGCCCGGTACTGGCGCAGGAGCGCCTGGGACAGCGCCTGAATCAGTTCGAGCTGTTCCGCTGGCGACAGGCGTTGCGCCGCCTGGAACACACGCTTAACGCTGGCGGTCATAGGCGACCTCCGGGATTCATCGTCGTGCTTGCTGCATGTCATTGTACTGAGTCCAGGCGGGCGCTGCAAGTCGA
>DAOTWI010000594.1:0-10533 GCA_034436075.1 Roseiflexus sp. | reverse complement strand
GGCGCTGGGACTGCTGCTGCCGCTGCTGCGCGGGCGCCTGCGCGCGGCGCTCGAACGCCTGCGTGACCAGTTTGCACCGCTCAGTTTGCGCTTCATCCCGCTGGCGCTGCTTCTGCTTAGCACTGTCGGTTCAGCAACCTCGACGTTTGTGCGCATCTACCTGATGTACCTGGCGCTGCGGCTGGGCGACATTCCGGTGCTCGAAATCCTGGCAGCCACCGGGTTGATCGCCATTCTCCAGGCGCTGCCAATCAGTTTTGCTGGCGTCGGCGTGCGTGATGCCGTGTTGATCGCGATGCTGCAACGCCACGGGCATCCTGCTGAGATCGCCCTGAGCCTGTCGGCGTTGTTTCTCCTGATCAACATCCAGCACATTCTGATCGGGTTTCTGGTGTCTTTGCGCTACCTGCCCGGCGAGTCGCCTCCGGCGACAATAGCGGAGATGCAGCGGAGCACTGAGAAGTGAGAACCAAGAATCAGACAGCGGATTGGCGGGGCAAGTTCCCGTGCCTGCCCTCGTCAGGGTGTATGATACGGCGCCTGTGCGCCTTTGAGTGATGATTGAGGTGATAGGGAGCGTGTTCAGACACTTTGCCCGATGGCGCACGCTGTCACGGATATTGCTGCTCGTGATTGCTGGCATTGTCGCCAGTGCATGCAGCGCCACGCCAACCATCGTCGAGGAACGGATCGTCGATGGTCTGACGATTGCGCTCGAGCGACCGGCGCAACCGGTGGCGCTGCGCGACTATTCGTTCACGGCGATGATTACCGACGCCGCCGATCAACCGGTTGATGCGACGCTGGTGTACTTCGACTTTACTATGCCCCAGATGGAAATGGGCGTGCACCAGCCGATCGCCGACCGTCTTGGTCCCGGTAAATATGGCGTTCGCACGATTTATTCAATGGAGGGCGACTGGCGTATTACAGTTGTTGCAACGATTGACGGGCGCGAAATGCGCGCCTGGTTCGACCACCCGGTTCTTCCGCCATAGCATCTGAGCACAAAGGACATCGTATGACTGGCTCACCCATTCGCTGGGGCATCCTCAGCACCGGGCGCATTGCGGGCGTTTTTGCCGAAGCATTGCAATCGCTCGATGACGCCCGCCTGGTCGCCGTCGGATCGCGCAGCGCCGACTCCGCCGCCGCGTTTGGCGACCGCTTCAATGTGCCGCGCCGCTATGCCTCGTATGAGGAACTCGCTGCTGATCCCGACATTGACATCATCTACGTCGCAACGCCGCACGCGCTGCATGCCGAAAACTGCCTGCTCTGCCTGCGCCACGGAAAAGCGGTGCTCTGCGAGAAGCCGTTCACCATCAACGCGCGCCAGGCGGCGGAGGTCATCGCCGTTGCCCGTGAGCGCGGCATCTTCCTGATGGAAGCCATGTGGACGCGCTTCCTCCCGGTGATGGTGCGCTTGCGCGAATTGCTGGCGGCTGGCGCGATTGGCGAGGTGCGCATGATCGCCTCCGATTTTGGCTTCCGCGCCAGCGTTGATCCGCGCAGTCGCCTGTTTGACCCTGCGCTCGGCGGGGGAAGCCTGCTCGATGTGGGGGTCTACCCGGTGTCGCTGACCTCGATGATCTTCGGCGGCGAACCGGAGCGGATGGCGACCCTGGCGCACCTCGGCTCAACTGGCGTGGACGAGGAGGCGGCGATGATCCTCGGCTACAGCGGCGGGCGGATGGCGGTGCTGTGGAGCGCCATTCGCACCGAGACGCCGCACGAGACGACGATCATGGGCACGGACGGCATGATCCGCGTCCATCCGCTGTGGTGGCGCGCCAAAACGCTGACGCTGATTCGCAGCGGGCATGCCGATGAGGTGATCGACGCGCCGTACAGCGGGAATGGCTATCAGTACGAGGCGATCGAAGCCATGCGCTGCCTGCGCACCGGTCTTGCCGAAAGCCCGCTGATGCCGCTCGACGAGACGCTCAGCATCATGCGCACAATGGACTCTCTTCGGGCGCAGTGGGGCCTGATGTATCCAATGGAATGAGGAGCACGACTATGCAGTACGGCCATGTCCCCGGCATCGATAAACCGGTCTCGCGCCTGGTCCAGGGATCAGTGATGATCTCGACGCGCGATCTGGAGGGCAGTTTCCGCCTGCTCGATGCAATCTTCGCCATGGGGTGCACTACGTTCGATACGGCGCACGTGTACGGGCAGGGGGATAACGAGCGCGCCATGGGACGCTGGGTGAACGAACGCGGCATCCGCGACCAGGTGGTGATCATCGGCAAAGGGGCGCATCATAACGCCGACCGCAAACGAGTCACCCCTTTCGACATTACTGCCGACTTGTTCGATTCGCTGGCGCGCTTCAAGTTCGACTACATCGACCTCTACCTGCTCCACCGCGATGATCCGTCGGTTCCGGTCGGTCCGATTGTTGAGGTGCTGAACGAACACCTTGCCGCCGGTCGCATCCGCGCCTTCGGCGGGTCGAACTGGAGCCATCGACGGATCGCCGAAGCCAATGCGTATGCCGCCGCTCACGGGCTGACGCCGTTTGTTGCGAGCAGCCCAAACTTCAGCCTGGCGGAGCAATACCGTGAGCCATGGGAAGGGTGCATCAGCATCAGCGGGCCGCAGAATGAAGAGGCGCGCGCCTGGTATGCCGCACAGCGCATGCCGCTCTTCACCTGGTCGAGCCTGGCAGGCGGCTTCTTTTCCGGACGGTTGCGGCGCGACAACCTCGACACGTTCGAGGACTATCTCGATAAGCTGGCAGTCTATTCTTATGCTGGCGAAGAGAACTTTCGCCGCCTGGAGCGCGTGCAGCAACTGGCGGAGGAGAAAGGGCTGAGCATCCCGCAGGTGGCGCTGGCATACGTGATGAGCCAGCCGCTCGACATTTATGCCCTGGTCGGGTGCCGCACACCGGAAGAGTTTGCCGCCAACCTGGCTGCCCTGGATGTACGCCTGACGCCGGAAGAGTGCGCCTGGCTCGACCTGCGGAGCGATGAACGGTGACGGTCACGCGAGGCGCGCAGGTTGCGCGCCCTCTGCGTCCCCGATGTGCGATCCAATCCCACCGATGATGGAGGCGGTTCCTGACAACTCACGCCGGCGCCCCTCTCTTCATCCCTTTATTTGAGGTTTGACACACCCCCTGCAGCGTGCTATACTATGCATCGCTGTGGGGGTGTAGCTCAGCTGGGAGAGCGCGACAATCGCACTGTCGAGGTCAGGGGTTCGAGCCCCCTCACCTCCACCAGGGCACGGGGCAGTAGCTCAGTTGGGAGAGCGCAACGCTGGCAGTGTTGAGGTCAGGGGTTCGATCCCCCTCTGCTCCACCAGAAACAAATGACAGGCGCATTGCGCCTGTCATTTGCTTTTACGGTTGGTCATGCATGATACGCTCGTAGCATATCGGGCAAATCGTATGGCTGAACGAAACATCAGCATGCGTTTCGAGGTAGGTCGTTACGCTCATCCAGTTGCCCTGCTCATCGCGAATGTTGTTGCCGCACCACGCACAGATCGGAATAATCCCGCTCAGGGTCTTGATCGTGGCGAGCGCCTTTTCCAGGGCGGCATGCTTGCGTTCGAGATCGCGGTAGAGTTTTCGCAGGGTCAGGTGCGTGTTGATGCGCGCCAGCACCACTTCGACATTGATCGGCTTGGTAATATAATCGACGGCGCCGGCGCGCAATCCCGTCACTTCATCTACCGGATCGGTCAGCGCCGTCATCAGAATAACCGGAATGTCCTGTGTGCGCAGATCGGCTCTCAGGCGGCGACAGGTCTCAAAGCCGTCTATCCCAGGCATCATCACATCGAGAACGATCAGGTCGGGCTGTACATCGAGGGCGGTTTGCAGGGCGACATCGCCGCGTTCATTCAGCAACACCTTGTAGCCAGCGCGCCGCAACCCCGTGAAGAGCACCGCAAGATTGGCAGGCGTGTCATCAACCACAAGAATCGTGTCTGGCGCTTGACTCATCATTCTGCCCTGGATTGTTTCAAGAACTCCTGTAACTGACCAATCTGGAAATGTTCCAGAAAGTAGCGCGCCTGTGCAGCAAATGAGGCTGCTTGCGGCATGTCCCGCGTCAGTGCGTCGATCGCGTGCTGAAGCGCGTCGATATCGCCAATGCGCGCCAGGGCATAGAGCGCATCAAGCGTCGCGCGCGGCGGCAGCGCAGATGCAGCCGGCTGCGATGGTTCCACGGATTGTTCAGCGTAGCGCCATTCGACCCAGGGAAGATGGCGCTGAAGCGTTTCGATCAACACAGTGCGATTCACCGGTTTGGGAATAAATGCCTGCGCGCCGGCATTCAAACTCTGAAGGCGATCGTCTGGATAGGCGCTGGCGGAACTCACAATCAGCGCCACGCGATCATAGTCGGCGCACTGGCGAATACGCCGGATCATGCCCAGTCCATCCAGCTCCGGCATCACCAGATCCAGAATGACGGCATCGGGCTTGAACTCAGCAATCTGCCTCAGCCCATCGACGCCGTTCTGCGCCTCTGCCGTCATGATCCCCAATGGTTGCAGCATCGCACCAACAATGGCGCGGTTATCGGGATGGTCATCGACAATCAGCACCCGCGGCGCGGGACCGACCACGCCGACGACCTGCCACTCGACCGGCGCAGCGACAGCCGCTTCCTTCTGCGTTACCGGCAACGGAATCTCGAACCAGAAGCGACTCCCGGCGCCTGGCGTGCTCTGCACCTGCAATACCCCCCCCATCAGAGCGACCAGTTCGCGGGCAATCGCCAGACCCAGACCAGTTCCTTTTTCGCCCGTCTGAGCGCCCAACTGCTCGAACGGGCTGAAAATCACGTCAAGATGCTCCGGCGCAATCCCAATGCCGGTATCGATCACCTGGAACCGAATAGAATCCGGCTGATCGAGTGACCTATCGACCTTCAGGGTAACCATGCCCTGGCGAGTGAACTTGATCGCATTGCTCAAGAGATTGACCAGCACCTGCCACAGGCGTTTCTCATCACCCACCGCCATCCGTGGCAGGTTCCCAATCTCCCGCACGAACGCCAGATTTCTGGCAACCGCCCGTTCCTGCATCATATCGCAGATGGTTGCCAGCATCGCGTCGATGTTGAAGGGACCCGGTTGTACCCCGATCTTGCCGGCTTCGATCTTTGCCAGATCGAGCAAATCATCGATCAGGTTCAGCAACTGCTCACCGCTGGACTGGATGACCTGCAGACTTTTTCGGGCATAATCAGGGGTCAGTGGATCGCGTTCGAGAATCTGAGCATACCCCAGAATGCTGTTAAGCGGCGTCCGCAGCTCATGGCTGATATTAGAGAGGAAGACGCTTTTGGCGCGACTTGCCGCTTCAGCGGAGCGCCGCGCTTCCTCCGCCGCTTCTTTGGCAGCCCGCAATGACTCCTCGATATGTCGCTGCTCAGTGATATCGAACATCAATCCTAAAATTGCCGTCACGGTCTCATCCACACGGACCGGCGCGATGATCTGTTTGAACAGGCGGGGCTGACCCTGAACCACAAAGGTATGCTCGAACGATACCGTTCTCCCTTCCAATGCCCATGCCTCATACGGCGTCCACGCCGTTTGCGTGATAGCAACGCTTTCACCCTGTTGCATTTCGGGGCTGCCGCCGGTCAGCGCGCGCATGACCGAGTTCTGCATGATGTATCTGCCATCAGCATCCTTCGCCCACAGCGCAACTGGCATATGTTCGATCAGGGTGTGGAGACGCGCCTCGCTCTCGCGCCGCGCATATTCCGACTGGCGATAGTCGCGCCAGAGAAAGACCGATTGCAGGGCGCTGCTGATCTCCTGCGCTAGCATTTGATACACCCTGCCCTCGTGCGGTCCGACCTGCACTGCGATAAACCCGAAGTCGCGCAACCCAAAAAAGAGCGGATTGACCATCAGCACATATGGCTGGTGATCGTGAAGCAATGCATCTGGCACAATCTGGCGACTGGGAAACAGCGCGCCATCCGGGGGCAACGACAATCGCCGTCCCTCTCGAATTGCCAGCATCACCCGCCCCTGCTCTGGCGCTTCCCGCGCTGTTGTCTGCGGGAAATCATCGAACAGGACAAGATAGCAATCGCGGATGCGTATTTCGGGCAGACGCTGTGCAATCACATCGAGCAGATGATTGACATCCTGCGTAATAAGCATGGACTGGCTGATTTCGAGCAGCGCGTGGGTCTGCTCGATCGTCCGAGTGCGCAATTCGATTCTGGCACGCTCGCGCTCCTGCGCTAGCGCCAGGCGAACTCGTTGCAGGAACAGGAGATTCGCCCATGGCAATCGATCAGGATCATCGAGCGCCGAAGCGACCAGATACAACAGCTCTGAGACCCGGTCGTGCCACTGCGCCATCTCCTGACGGGTGCGTCTGCGCGAAAGTTCATGTTCAAATTCGCTCCAGAACTGATCCCGCCCCCGGTTGCTGCTGTCCAGCGCTCCAGGAGACAGCCCTTCGATCAATCCATCGAGCCATGTTCGTTCCAACGTCGTATCCACTGACTCGCGGATACGCACAATCTGTGCAACCAACGGATCACCCGACTGATCGACCGGAGCGGTTGAGTGATCGGCTGTTGCATCGCCGGCCAGCGTTTCCAGGCGCGGCGCCGGGCAATCCAGCGACCAGCACCCGCAGGAGCGGCGAACGATCAGCCGGGCAGGGACGTCGATCCGATCAGGGATGCTCTTCCCGTGGATCAGGTCGAGGAGCGCATCGACTGCGGCGGCGCCTGCTTCGTAGAATGGTTTTGCCATGACCGTGACCGGCAACTCCAGGGTCTGTGCATCCAGATGATCATTGAACCCGGCGACCGCCACCTCGTCGGGGATGCGTACGCCATACCCCTGAAGCGTTTGCAGTGCGCCGACGGCATAATCGATCTCAGAGCCAATAATGGCATCAAAATCGATGCCGGGACGCATGCGCCGGCTTCCAATCAGGGCGTGCATCGCCTCGATGCCGACGATTTTTCCCCATTGCGAGTCCTGATACACCAGCGCTGCGTCGAAGGGGATCCCATACCGCTGGAGCATCTCCTGATATGCCAGGAAGCGTTCCTCGCTTTCCAGATGGCGTACAGGACCACGAATGAACACAATGCGGCGCCGCTGATGGCATTCAATCATATGTTCGATGAGCGTGCGCATCCCCTGAAGCGTATCGGTCACAACCGATGGAATGCCGCGGATAGACCCTTCATAATTCACCATCGGCAACCGCCGATATGGAGCAATGAATTCTTCCATCTCAGCATCATCGAGATTCACGCTAAACCCGGCTCTGCTGCCGCCCCAGGTGATCAGCCCATCGAGGCGCGAACTGTTCGCCAGCGGGAAAAATGACAATGCCGGCAACGCTTGCGGGTAAGAAACCCTGAGCAGCGGTTGTTTGCGGGTCGGGAGCGTTCCCCCCATGAAGCAAAGCAGGTTCACGCCGTGTGTGCGCACGGTATCAACGACGCCCATCCAGAACGGCTGATGGACAATCGAGGTAAGAAGCCCAATTGTGAGTGGTGCAGCGTCGGGAGTCTGGTTGGACATAGATGAATGTTACTCCGAGCGATAATCCGCCAGCAACTCCTCGATCTGCGCTGGCGGCAGTGCGTGGCCAAAGAGCCATCCCTGAGCATACTGGCAGCGCAATGCACGCAACTCGTTCGCCTGTTCCGTCGTTTCGACGCCTTCAGCGACAACAGTCATGCCCAGCGAATGCGCCAGCGTAATGATCGCTTTGACAATCTCGCGATGTTCTCGCGCTGCACCGAGATGACCAGTAAAGACCCGATCGATTTTCAGGGTATCGACAGGAAACTGGCTCAGATAGCTGAGTGATGAATACCCGGTGCCAAAATCGTCGATGCAGACGCCGACACCCAGTGATCGGAGTTCCGCCAGTTGCGCCGCCGCAGCCTCACGATAGGTAATGAACGTATTCTCGGTGATCTCCAGTTTGAGCGCGCGCGCCGGCAGATCGTTCGCAGCAATGATCCTAGCGATTTGAGCCGCCAGATCGGGTTGCGCCAGTTGATGCGCCGAGAGATTGACGTTCACCCACAGATCGGCGGATTGCGGATAACGGGCATGCCAGGCGCGCAACTGACGGCAGGCTTCCTGCAACACCCACTGACCGATGCTATGAATCAGTCCGATTTCTTCCGCCAGCGGAATAAACTGGTCGGGAGGAATGGGTCCATACTGAGGATGCTGCCAGCGCGCCAGCGCTTCAACAGCAACTATCCTTCCGCTGGCAAGCGCCACAATCGGCTGGTAGGAGACATGCAACTCACCACGCTCAATCGCACTGCGCAGATCATTTTCGAGTTGAAAATGACTGAGCGCCTTCCGGCGCATATCCGGATCGAACATCACATGGCGCGCACGTCGCCTCATCTTCGCCTGATACATGGCTGTATCGGCATCGCGCGCGATCTCTTCGGGATGCCCATACTCCTGGCTGCTCAACACCAGACCAATGCTGGCGGTTGTGTACACCGTGCGCCCGCTAATGGTCAATGGCGCCCGCAGCGCCTGCTGAATGCGTTCAGCGACCCACTCGGCGTCTTCTGGCGCATCCAGATGATCGAGTATCACGGCAAACTCATCGCCGCCCAGCCGCGCCACCGTATCGCCGGGACGCAGGACGCTCTCCAGTCGTCGCGCGACGGCAATCAACAACTCATCGCCAGCAGCATGCCCCAGGCTGTCGTTGATCGTTTTGAAACGATCCAGATCAAGGAACAGCACCGCAAACAGATGCTTTTCGCGGCGGGATCGTTTGAGCGCCAGGCTCAGGCGATCCATAAAGAGGGTGCGATTGGGCAACCCGGTCAATGCATCGTGGAGGGCGCCATACGCCAGTCGCTCCTCCGCGCGTTTTCGATCAGTAATGTCGGTCTGCGACCCAACCATCCGCGTTGCTCGACCGCTTTCGTCCCACACGGCGATGCCGCGGCAGAGCATCCAGCGATACTGTCCATCCCGATGAAGCATCCGGTATTCGAGTTCGAACGATGTAATCAGGCGACGAGTATGCGCCAGGAGGCGCAATTCGACCCGTTCGCGATCATCGGGATGGATGCGGCTGAACCATTCATCAGGCGCTGTGCCAATCTCATCATCGCGATACCCCAGCATCGCCTTCCAGCGCGGTGCAAAATAGATCCTGCCGTTGACGAGATCCCAATCCCACAAGCCATCGTTGGCGCCCTGCGCCGCCAGCGCATACCGCTCTTCGCTGGCGCGTAGCGCCGCCTCTGCGCGTTTGGCTTCGGTCACGTCCCGCACAATCGCCACACTCCCGCTCAAACCGCCGGCATCGCGGAGCGGACGGGCAGTGATGCTCAGCCATTGATCGGCGTGGGCTTCGATTGCGGGCAGATGCACTTCCGCTGCATTGATTGACTCACCGTGAAGCGCCCGTGCAAAGGGCAGATCGTGCGGCGCCAACCAGGACCGGCAATCAGGCGATTGAGCCACTGGAGCATCAGGCGCATTCGGTAACAGACTCATCAGGCGATCGCCAAGGATTTGAAGAGCGGCAGGATTGTGGTGGATCAGTTGTCCTGTGGTGTCGGTGACAACCACGCCATCGCCCATGCTGTCGAGGATCGCCAGCAGGAGGTTCGTTTGCCGCCGGAGAGCCTCCTCGGAGCGTTTCAACGCCTCAGCGCGTTGTTCTGCCAGTATGGTGCGTTCGGCGACGCGCTGTTCGAGCGCCAGGTTGAGCGCACGCAACTCTTCTTGCGCGCGCAGTCGCTCGCGCTGTTCCTCCTCAAGGCGATTGAGCATTGCCTGAAGTGTTTGATCAACGGCATCAGGGCTGCCAGGATTCTGCATCGCCTGCTGGATCGCCGGATCGTGCGCAGTGACGGGATGATCCGCTGCTGTGGCGAGCAATTGCAAACGCATGCGCAGATACGCCTGTTCGGCGTCGCGCAAGCGCTTCTGTTCCAGGCAGGCGTTGACACGCGCGTGTAAGATGGTCGCATTGAAGGGCTTCCCCAGGTAGTCGGCAGCGCCAAGTTCGATGCAATGCGCGACGAGATCGAGATCCTGATCGCCGGAAATGACGATGACCGGAATGTGACGCAGCGCGGGATCCGCTTTGAGCGTGGCAAGAACGTTGTCGCCACGCACGCCGGGCATGAGAATATCGAGCAGGATCAGGTCGAACGCCTGCTGCCGCACCGCTTCGAGCGCCGTAACGCCATCGGACCGGGCGACCACGGTATGACCGGCGCGTTCGAGTTGCCGCGCCAGCGCATTGCGAATATGGTCGTGATCATCAACAACCAGAATATGACCAGAGAAAGACATATATCCTTAAGTGGCTTGCGACTTCGTTTTCGTACAATGATCATACTATACCGCCGTTTATGCACCGGCGCAAACACCGATGGCATCTGGTGCGCAACTATGTTTCAAACTTCAGGAGTTACGCGGTCGCCTTACGGACGAGCCGCGCGACGGCTCTTGTTGCCTTCGGCAGAGCGGTACTTGCCTTCTTTGGCGGTGCGTTGCGGCGGCTTTGCC
>DAOTWI010000593.1:0-1723 GCA_034436075.1 Roseiflexus sp. | reverse complement strand
CACCTGCGTGGACGCCCGGCGGAACGCCTGCCCGGCGCGACTTCGGTCGCCAGCCAGGGCGCAGCGCAGCAGGGACGCGCTTGCTTGCCGCCTGACAATGCATGCCTGCACCCGCAACGCAGGTCATGGTAGAAGCTTTCGCGCATCCGGTTCAAGGTATTGATGATGAGCGCCCCAGATGCTCGCCTGAGGCAGCGACTGAGTCGTTTCAGGAAAGCCTTATCGCGGCTGCGCGAAGCGGTGGATCTCGCTATTACCCTCAGTTCATTGCGTTTTCCGATAAAATGGAACAGCTCCTCGCCAAGACGCCGCGCAATACGGACTGAAAAACTCAACCATTGAGCAAATTTTCCGTTTTGGGAAACATCATGGATGAACTCGATGATCTGTTGCTTCCATACACATTCGATCTGTCACTTTTCAACCTGATCGGCGATCCAGAGGTGCGAGAAGAAATCCGGCGTACAGGGGCGGTATTTTATGAACGCCGCGATGATCTGTATCTGAAAGAACTGTAACTCCGCCGCGTCTTGACGCGAGGCGCAGTCTGGCGTATGCTTCCTGGCAGGAACGTCGTTCAGGGGCTTCAGGAGGTGATGAGCAAGGCACAGGTTCGTGAGAAGCGCATGGGCTGCGGAATGATACCCCGCAGTTGACGAGGCGGAGGTTCCCTGTCGCGCGACAGGGCTAACGCCGATGCTATCGGCGGAACATCGAGAGATCAGCGGATGCCTCCCAGGCGTGCAGCCGCCTGTGAGCGCTCCACCAAAACCATCCGGCGACGGGTGGCGCAAATGGAGCGCAGCGAGCGCCTTTCAGTATGACACATCGCACTGTGGACGCCCCACACAGTCGGGTGTCGTTCCAACCGGCATGGCAATCATGGTCAGGTGGCGCCTGACGCTCCAGGCTCATGGTTTTTGAATAATTCTTCCGCTATCCGCCTACCCGCCCGGCGACTGAAGTCGCGGGCTATGGAAAGCAAAGCCCGCCTTCGCGGGCTGGACGTGGCGATACCGGATTATTTTCTCAAAAATCATAAGCCTTTACTCAGGTCATGCGGGCGTCTGCGGGCTTTCATGCGCTCAGTGAGGGCTTGGCCCGCAGCGATATGGCGTTTCCTGCCAAATCACAGGGCTGCATCCCGGTGACACAGCGAATGGGCGCTCTCAGCAGAGACATCAGAATCTCGAAAGGAACCGCTTATGTGTGGCATTGTCGGATATATCGGATCGCGCGACGCGAGCGAGGTGTTGTTGCACGGTCTGGGACGGCTCGAATATCGTGGCTACGACTCGGCTGGCATCGCAGTTGACGATGGGCAGCGTCTGCAATTGCGGCGAAGCGTCGGCAAACTCATGAACCTGGCAGCGCAGTTGCGCGAGCATCCAGTCAGTGGGCGCTGCGGCATTGGTCACACCCGCTGGGCGACGCACGGCGGCGTCACCGAGGAGAATGCCCATCCGCACCGCGATGCGTCGGGGGAAATCGTCGTCATTCAGAACGGGATTGTTGAGAACTATCTCGAACTGAAGGAACGCCTGATCGCCCATGGGCATCAGTTCGTGTCACAGACCGATACCGAAGTCATTGCCCGATTACTGGGTGAATACTACGATGAGACCGGATCGCTCGAACAAGCGATGCGCCGCACGCTCGCCGAGTTGCGCGGCGGCAATGCCGTTGTGGCGATGACTCGCCGCGAGCCGGGACGGATTGTCGC